>NZ_AEWG01000090.1 GCF_000190375.1 Rubrivivax benzoatilyticus JA2 = ATCC BAA-35 | reverse complement strand
ACCGCCCCGCCCCGGCTGCCGGTCTCGACGGCACGCCAGCGGCCGAGCCCGGCGAAACGGTCGCGGCGGCCGCGGGCCGCCGTGCCGCCGGTCCGCTCGCGGCCGCCGGCGAGGACGCCGGCCAGAAGGTGCTGAAGGTCTCGCAGGACAAGATCGACCGGCTGATGGACCTCATCGGCGAGATGGTCGTCGCCAAGAACGCCCTGCCCTACCTCGCGCAGCGTGCCGAGGAGGTGTTCCAGCAGCGCGAGCTGGCACGCGAGATCAAGACCCAATACTCGGTCATCAACCGCATCGCCGAGGACATGCAGCACGCCGTCCTGCAGGTGCGCATGCTGCCGGTGGGCACGATCTTCCAGCGCTTCGGCCGCCTGGTGCGCGACATCAGCAAGAAGCTCGGCAAGGACGTGCAGCTGGTCGTCGAGGGCGAGGACACCGAGGCCGACAAGAACGTCATCGAGAGCCTGGCCGACCCGCTGATCCACATCCTGCGCAACAGCCTGGACCACGGCCTCGAGCTGCCGGCCGCACGCCTGGCCGCCGGCAAGCCGGCCCAGGGCACGCTGCGCGTGGCCGCGCGCCAGGAAGGCGACCGCGTGCTGCTGGACATCAGCGACGACGGCGCCGGCATCGACACCGCACGCGTGCGCGCCAAGGCCGTCGAGCGCGGGCTGATCCCCGCCGACCGCGCCGACTCGCTGAGCGAGCACGAAGCGGCGCAGCTCGTGTTCCTGCCCGGCTTCAGCACCGCCGACACGATCTCCGACCTGTCCGGGCGCGGCGTCGGCATGGACGTCGTGCGCTCGGCCGTCGAGCGCATCAACGGCAGCGTCACGCTGACCAGCGAACGCGGCCGCGGTACGACGATCCGCCTGGCGCTGCCGCTGTCGATGGCGGTGACCAACGTGATGATGATCGAGGTCGGCGGCCGGCGTTTCGGCGTGCCGATGGACCTGATCGTCGAGACCGTGCGCGTGCCGGCCGACGACATCCACCACTTCAAGCGCGCGAAGACCGCGGTGCTGCGCGGGCGCATCGTGCCGCTGCGGCCGCTGCACGAGCTGCTGGCGCTGGACGAGGCGCCGCGGCTGAACGCCGAGGACGAGCACGCGGTGCTCGTCGTGCGCCTGGGCGGCGAGCCGATCGGCCTCGTCGTCGACGACTTCCACGGCACCAGCGACATCATCCTCAAGCCGCTCGAAGGCGTGCTCGCCGGCATCACCGGCTTCGCCGGCACGGCGCTGATGGGCGATGGCAGCGTGCTGATGATCCTCAACCCGAAGGAGCTGATCTGATGGCCATCCGCTACCTGAAGACCCACGCGGTGCTCGAAGGCCACGTCGGCGCCGAGGACGCCGAGGCGCTGGTGGCCTGGATCCGCCGGCGCAAGGCGCCGGCCGTGCACCTGGGCGACTGCGAGCACCTGCACGCTGCCGTGCTGCAGGTGCTGCTGGCGCTGCGGCCGGCGGTCAAGGTGCCGCCGCGCGAACGCTGGCTGGCCGCGGCGCTCGGCGTCTGAAGGCCGGGCTGGACACGACCATGGTGCAGGCCCTGGCGATCGCCCTCGCGGCACTGCTGGCGGTGACGCTGGCGGTGCAGCAGTGGCGCGCCCACGTGCGCTGGCGCCGCCTCGTCGCCGACAACGAACGCCTGGCCCTGGTCGCGCGGCAGACGTCCAACGCCGTCGTCATCACCGACCGGCAACGACGCGTGACCTGGGTGAACCCGGCCTTCGAGCAGCTGACCGGCTACCCGCTCGAGGAGATGGTCGGCCACAACCCCGGGCGCATGCTGCAGTGCCCCGGCTCCGACCAGGGCACCGTCCTGGCGATGCGCGAAGCGCTCGGCGCCGGGCAGCGCTACGTCGGCGAGATCCTCAACCGTGCACGCGACGGCAGGCTGTACTGGGTGGACCTGCGCATCGAACCGCTGCTCGACGCCCACGGCTGGCTGTCGGGCTTCATGGCGATCCAGACCGACGTCACCGCACGCCGCCACAGCGAGGGCGCGCTGCGCGCGAGCCAGGACTTCCTCGAGCACACCGGGCGCATCGGCGGTGTCGGCGGCTGGTCCTTCGATCCCGCCAGCGGCAGGCTGAACCTCACGCGCCAGGTCTGGCGGCTGCTCGGCGAGACGCCGCGCGAGAACCCGACGATCGCCGACTGCCTGCGCCGGGTCGGCCCGCAGTCCCGCGCCGAGGTGGAGATGCTGATCGCCGACGGCCTGAGCGCACGCGACCGCTGGGACGTGGACCTGCAGGTCATCACCGGCGCCGGCCAGGAACGCTGGCTGCGTGTCATCGCCGAGAGCGAGCTCGACGCCACCGGCGAGCTGCGCCTGATCGGCACGGCACAGGACGTCAGCGTCCGGCGGGCCGTCAAGGCCGAGGCGCTGCACAACGCAGCGCTGCTGCGCAACGCGATCGAGACCATCGACGAGGCCTTCGTGCTCTACGACCCCGACGACCGCCTCGTCATCTGCAACGACAAGTACCGTGCGCTGTTCGCCCGGCCCGGCATGGAGCTGCTGACCGGCGTGCGTTACGAGGACATCCTGCGCGCCGGCGTGCGTGGCGGCCAGTACCCCGCGGCGCAGGGCCGCGAGGAGGAATGGGTGGCGCAGCGGCTGCAGGTGCACCGCTCGGGCGCTGGGCCCTTCGTGCAGCGCCTGGACGACGGGCGGGTGCTGCGCGTCGTCGACCGCGTGATGCCCGACGGCCACGTCGTCGGGTTCCGCGTCGACATCACCGACCTCGTGCGCGCCACCGAGGCCGCCGAGCAGGCCGACCGCAGCAAGAGCGAGTTCATCGGCACCATCAGCCACGAGCTGCGCACGCCGCTGCAGTCCATCCTCGGCTTCTCCGACCTCGGCCGCCACTTCGCCGCCGGGCACCCGCAGTTCGAGCCGATGTTTCGCGACATCCACGACGGCGGCACGCGCATGCTGCGGCTGGTCAACGGGCTGCTGGACATCTCCAAGATCGACGGCACGCTGGGCTCGCTGGTGCGGCGGCCGGCCGACCTGGGCGAACTGGCCCTGGCCGTCGTGCGCGAGCTGCGGCCGCAGGCCGGCGCGCGCCGGGTCGAGATCGTGCTGCCCGAAGCGGCGGCGGCGCTGACCGCCGAGGTCGACGCCTTCCGCATGCAGCAGGTGCTGCGCAACGTGCTGGCCAACGCGATCCGCTTCGCGCCCGAAGGCAGCAGCATCGAGATCGCGGCCACCGACCTGGGCGCCGCCGGCCGGCGGCTGGAGATCCTCGACCGCGGCCCCGGCATTCCCGAGGCCGAGATCGAGGCGATCTTCAAGCCCTTCGTCCAGAGCTCGCGCACGAAGAGCGGCGCCGGCGGCACCGGCCTGGGGCTGGCGATCTGCCGCCGCATCATGGGCGCCCACGGCGGACGCATCACCGCCGCCAACCGCGACGGCGGCGGCGCCCGCTTCACGATCGAGCTGCCGGCCCCCAGCCTGCCGGCCTCGGCCTCCTCGCCGGCAGCCGAAGTGCCGAGCGACGACTCACCGCGGCCGCGCAAGTCGCTGCGCCAGCTTCGCAGCGAGCGCGCCGCCACACCCAGCGCCTGAACACGCAAGACCATGGCCTACACCATCCTGTCCATCGAGGACCAACCCGACATCCGCCGCCTGATCCGCATGACACTCGAGTTCAAGGGCTACGAGGTCGTCGAAGCCGGCGACGGCGAGGAGGGCCTGGCGCTGGCGCGGCGCTCGCCGCCGGACCTGATCCTGCTCGACGTGATGATGCCGGGCATGGACGGCCACGAGGTCGCCCGCCAGCTGCACGCCGACCCGCGCACGAACGAGGTGCCGGTGGTGATGATCTCGGCGCTGGGCCAGACCTCCGAGATCGAGGCCGGGCTGCTCAGCGGCGCGCAGCACTACCTGGTCAAACCCTTCAGTCCGTGGGCGCTGCTGGACATCACCGCCCAGCTGGTCCGGCGCGCCCCGACGCAGGAGCAGCCGGCATGAGTCACGAGGCACCGCCCGGCACGGGTGCCGGCCCGTCGGCTGCGCGCTGGTGGTCGCGGCTGCTGCCGCGCGGCCGGCAGCGCCCCGCCACCCGGGAGCACACGGCGCACGAGCTGCGCGAGTCGGCCGCCTTCCTCGACGTGATGCAGCGCCAGCTCGGCGGCGCCGTGCACGACGCCGAGACCGGCGCGCACGAGCTGATCCGCCGCATGACGGCGGTGCACGAGGTGTCCGATCGCCAGGCCCGGCGCATCGACGAGACCGACGCCCACGGGCACGAGCTCGCCCAGGTCGTCAAGGACAAGCTGCTGGCCGACGCGCAGCTCGGCGCGATCCTGGAGATGTTCGTCGAGCAGCAGGAGAAGGACGTCGACGCCAACCTCGAGCGCATCCGCCGGCTGCAGGGCGTGAAGGACCTGGGGCCGCTGGTCGACGACATCGCCGCGGTGGCGCAGCAGACCAACTTCCTCGCCATCAACGCCGCGATCGAGGCGGCGCGCGCCGGCGAGGCGGGCCGCGGCTTTGCCGTGGTGGCGGCGGAGATCCGCCTGCTGTCGACCCGCACGGCCGGCGTGGCCGACGACATCGCGCGCAAGATCAGCGTCGCCACCGACGGCATCGACGCCGAGCTCGCCACCGCGATGGACGCCAGCGAGCGCAAGAGCACCACCGGCAACATGCGCCGCGTGCTCGACGACATCGCCGCGATGCGCCAGCGTTTCGCCGACTCGATGCAGCGGCTGCAGATCGGCGCCGTCGTCGCCGCCGTGCGCGACGGCCACGTGGACATCGCCGGCCGTCTGGCCGACGCGCTGGGACAGCTGCAGGTGCAGGACGTGACACGCCAGCGCATCGAACACGTGCAGAACGCGCTGGCCAGCCTGCAGGAGCACCTTCAGCTGATGGCCGTGCAGGTCGAGCGCGGCGACGGCATGGCCGACGGGCGCCCCGGCGCCAGCGAGCGGCTGCAGCAGCACGCCCAGGACTACGTCATGCACAGCCAGCACGAGGTGCACGCCGAGGCCACAGGAGCCGGCCGCGTCGAGGCCGGATCGCAGCCCAGGATCGAACTGTTCTAGCGCGCGAACGAACGGTCGCCGAGGCCGATTGCGGATCAGATTTCACAGAAGAAATCGTTTTTATCATTTAAAGTGGGCACGGTCCAGAAGCCCGCCACGACAAGGCACCAACAATGAAATGCGTTTTCCTCGTCGACGATTCGGCCACGATGCTGATGAGTCTCAAAGGCACCCTGGAGATCAGCGGCTTCCGGGTCGAGACCGCCGCGGACGGTGAAGCCGCGCTCGGCAAGCTGCGCGCGGGCCTGCGGCCGGATCTGATCATCACCGACATCAACATGCCCCGGCTGGACGGCATCGGCCTGATCCGCGAGGCGCGCAAGCTGCTGCGTTTCACGCCGATCCTGGCGCTGACCACCGAGAGCCAGCTCGCCAAGCGCGAGGAAGCCAAGAAGAACGGCGCCACCGGCTGGCTGGTCAAGCCGCTGGGCGGCGGCGAGTTGGTCAAGGTCATCAAGCAGGTGCTGCCGGGCGCCTGAAGTCCCGCCACGACGCGCCGCGCCATCGAAGAGCGAGCCCACGATGAACGAGCGAGCCGAGCCCTCACCCAGACCCTGGCGCAGGCTGCCCGGGCAGCGTGTGCTGATCCTGACGGCGCTGGCGCTGGCGGGCCTGGCGCTTCACCTGATCTGGCCCGGGTCGGTGCCCTGGAGCACGCCGCTGGCCGCGCTCGGCGGCGCCCTGCTGGGGCTGCGGCTGGGCGAGCGCTACGGCCACACGATGAGCCGGCATTCCGAAGCCGGGCAACGCGTGCGCCAGGACATCCAGACGCTGCAACAGGCCTTCGACGTCCTGAAGGCCCAGGTCGGCGCGACGATCAAGACCTCCGAGGAGGCCGTGATGTCGATGATGGAGCGCATGAACCGCGTGCACGCCAACACGATGGACCTGCGCGAGCGCATCCTCGAGGCGGTCTCGCGCTCGCAGGCCCTGTCCTCGGACTCGCTGAGCCGCGCCGGCGAGCACGGCCGCGCCGTCGCCTCGCTGGCCCGGCACCAGGAGGACTTCGAGGCCCGGCAGGCCGAGAACCTCGGGCGCGTGCGCGAAGTGGCCGAGCGCGTGCGCCAGCTCACGCCGCTGGCCGCGCTGATCGGCGACATCGCGCGCCAGACCAATCTGCTGGCGATCAACGCCTCGATCGAGGCCGCGCGTGCCGGCACCGAGGGTGCCGGCTTCAAGGTCGTGGCCACCGAGGTGCGCCGGCTGTCGACGCAGACCAGCGAGGCGGCGCGCCAGATCAGCGACGGCATCCACCACGCCGCCACCGCGATCGACGCCGAGATGAACCGCGTCGACGCCAGCCAGGGCGAGAGCGCCGCACAGCAACTCGGCGAGATCGCTTGCCACATCCAGGTGATGAGCGACACGCTGGCCGATGTCGTGCCCTATCTCGGCGAGCTGTCGGGCCGCATGGACGACGGCATGGCGGTCGTCACCGGCGACATCGTCGACACGCTCGGCGACATGCAGTTCCAGGACATCAACCGCCAGCTGCTCGAGCAGATCAACACCGCGCTGGGCAGCCTGTCGGAGCATTTCGCCCAGGTCTACGAGCTGATCGACGGCACCGCGCCGCCGCCTCCGGTGATGCTGGAGGAGCTGCTGACGCGCTGGACCGACAACTACGTGATGCACGCGCAACGCGTGGCCCACGGACTCGGCACCGCGGCCAGGGCGGCCGCGGCGGCCCCGCCCGATCCTCCCCTCCACCTGGCGAGCACCCATGGCCCCCGCATCGAACTCTTCTGAAGCCGCCGACCGGCCCTGCGTGCTGTTCGTCGACGACTCGGTGACGATGCGCCGCAGCATCGAACTGACGCTGCAGACCGGTGGCTACGAGGTCGTCACCGCGTCCGACGGCACCGTGGCGCTGGCGCTGCTGCGCGAGGGGCTGCGCCCGGACCTGCTGCTGACCGACATCGTCATGCCGGGCACCGACGGCCTGACGCTGATCCGCGAGGCGCGCAAGCTGCTGCGCTTCACGCCCATCGTCGCGCTGACGACCCAGGGGGCACCCGAGATGCGCCAGCAGGGCCGCGCCGACGGCGCCACCGCCTGGCTGCTCAAGCCCACCGGCGGGCGCGGGCTGCTCGAACTGGTCGCGCGTTTCGTGCAGCGGGCACCGCAGGCGCAGGCGGTCTGAACGTGGCGCAGCGCCCGCAACGGGCCTGATTTCAATCAAGCGACGTCCACGCCGCCCGCCACGACGCGCTGCGGCACGGCGGAGGCCGCGCACGCCGATGCCAGAATCCTCGCGTCCCCCAGGAGATGCGATGACGACGAAGTTCCTGCTCGAAGAAAGCCGCATGCCGCGGCACTGGTACAACATCGTGGCCGACCTGCCGGTGCCGCCGGCGCCGCCGCTGCACCCGGGCACGAAACAGCCGGTCGCGCCGGCCGACCTGGAGCCGCTGTTCACGCGCTCGCTGATCGAGCAGGAGATGGCGACCGAGCGCGAGATCGAGATCCCCGAGCCGATCCGCGAAGTCTTCCGCCTGTGGCGCCCGGCGCCGCTGATCCGCGCCCGCCGCCTCGAACAGGCGCTGCAGACGCCGGCCAAGATCTTCTTCAAGTACGAAGGCGTGTCGCCGGCGGGCAGCCACAAGCCCAACAGCGCCGTGCCGCAGGCCTGGTACAACGCCCAGGCCGGCATCCGCAAGCTGAGCACCGAGACCGGCGCCGGCCAGTGGGGCTCGTCGCTGGCTTTCGCCGGCTCGCTGTTCGGGCTGGAGGTCAAGGTCTTCCAGGTGCGCGTGTCCTACGACCAGAAGCCGTACCGCCGCGCGCTGATGGAGACCTACGGCGCGACCTGCATCCCCTCGCCGTCGCCCGAGACCGCCGCCGGCCGTGCCGTGCTGGCCGAGCACCCGCAGCACCCCGGCTCTCTGGGCCTGGCGATCAGCGAAGCGGTCGAGGTCGCGGCGACGAACGACGACACCAAGTACGCGCTCGGCTCGGTGCTCAACCACGTGCTGCTGCACCAGACCATCATCGGCCAGGAAGCGATGCTGCAGATGGAGATGGCCGATGCCGACCCGGACATCGTCATCGCCTGCACCGGCGGCGGCAGCAACTTCGCCGGTCTCGCCTTCCCCTACGTCGGCCAGACGCTGCGCGGCGGCCGCAAGCGCCGCATCGTCGCCGTCGAGCCGGCGGCCTGCCCGAGCCTGACGCGCGGCAAGTTCGCCTACGACTTCGGCGACACCGCGCACCTGACGCCGCTGACCAAGATGCACACGCTGGGCAGCACCTTCACGCCGCCGGGCTTCCACGCCGGCGGCCTGCGCTACCACGGCATGGCGCCGCTGGTCAGCCACCTGAAGGAGCTCGGCCTGATCGAGGCCCAGGCGCACACCCAGAACGACTGCTTCGCCGCGGCGGTGCTGTTCGCGCGCTGCGAAGGCATCGTGCCGGCGCCGGAGGCCAGCCACGCGATCCAGGGTGCGGTCGCCGAGGCGCTGCGCTGCAAGGCCGAAGGCAAGGCCGAGACCATCCTCTTCGGCCTCAGCGGCCATGGCCACTTCGACATGGCCGCCTACACGAACTACCTCGGCGGCAAGCTGGTCGACGCCAGCTACGACGAGGCCGAGCTCGCGATGGCGCTGTCGGGGCTGCCGAGCATCCCGGCCTGACGTTCTGCCTGACCACCGAAAGACTGGGGTCAGGTCTCGCGGAAGACTGGGGTCAGGTCTCGTGGGAAGACTGGGGTCAGGTCTCGTGAGACCTGACCCCAACGTGCGTGACCCCAACGTGCGCGTCGGCGGCCCATCCGAACAGCCGAGAACCGGGGTCAGGTCTCCTGAGACCTGACCCCAGCTTTCTGACCCCAGCTTTCTGACCCCAGCTTTCGCGAGGCGTGGCCGGTCCACCGGACCGACCACGTCCACGCTCAGCCCGACAGCTGAGCCCAGGCTTTGTCCAGCCGCTTGACGCTCACCGGCTGCGGCGTGCGCAACTCCTGGGCGAACAGGCTCACGCGCAGCTCCTCGAGCAGCCAGCGGTACTCGTCCAGGCGCGCATGCTGCGCGCCCTTCAGCTCGGCGACGCGGCGCCAGTAGCGCTGCTCCAGCGGGCGCAGCTCGGCCAGGCGCGTGGCGTCGCGCGCCGGGTCGGCGCGCAGCTTGTCCAGGCGCAGCGTCACGGCCTTCAGATAACGCGGGAAGTGCGCCAGCGCCGCCCAGTCGGTGTTCGCCAGGAAACGTTTGGGCACCAGGCGCTGCAACTGCTGCGCGACGTCGTCGGCCACGTCCTTCGGCGGGCGGCTGTCCTTCAGCTTGCGCGCAGCCACCGCGTACTCGGCCAGCACGACGCCGGCCAGGCGCGCCACTTCCTGGGCGATCAGGTTCAGCCGCGTGCGGCCTTCGTCGACGCGGGCCTTGAAGCTGCGTTCGTCGCTCGGCAGCGGCTCGGCCAGGAAGGCGCGGTCGACGGCGACGTCGACGATCTGCTGGCGCAGTTCCTCGACGGTGCCGCCCATCGCCATGAAGGCCACGCCCATCTTCTGCAGATCGGGGATGTTCTTCTCGAGGTACTTCAGCGGCTCGCGGATCTGCAGCATCACGAGCCGGCGCAGGCCGACACGGTGCCGGGCGGCGGCGACCTCTGGCTCGTCGAAGACCTCGATCTCGACGTGCGTGCCGCCGTCGACCAGCGCCGGGAAGCCGATCAGCGTCTGCGCGCCCTTGCGGATCTCCATCAGCTCGGGCAGCTCGCCGAAGGTCCAGGCGGTGTGCCGCTGCGCCGCGGCCGGTGCGGGAGGCGCGACGACCTCGGCGGCCACCCCGCGGCCCGGCTCCCTCTCCCGCCCCGCGGGAGAGGGCTGGGGTGAGGGTTGCGGCGCGGGCGCCGCCTTGACCTTCAGCGCCGCCAGCGCCTGGAACGCGCTGCGCGCCTGGCCGCCGAGTTCGGCCTTCAGCCCGGCGAGGTCGCGCCCCATCGCCAGCTGGCGGCCGTGCTCGTCGACGACGCGGAAATTCATGAACAGGTGCGGCGGCAGCTGCTCGAGCTTGAAGTCGTTGCGCTGCACCGCGAGCTGCGTGCGCTCGCGCACCGCCTTCAACAGCGCGTCGACGAGTTCACCCTGGGCGAACGGCGCGGTGGCGCAGAACTCGGCGGCGAACTCGGGCAGCGGCACCAGGCGCGAACGCGGGCGCTGGTGCAGGCTCTTGCACAGCGCCAGCACCTTGTCGCGCAGCATGCCGGGCACCAGCCACTGGCAGCGTTCCTCGCTGGCCTGGTTCAGCGCGTAGATCGGCAGGGTGACGGTGAGCCCGTCCTTGGCGTCGCCGGGCTCGTGCAGATAGCTGGCCGCGCAGTCGATGCCGCCCAGGCGCACGGTCTTCGGGAAGGCGTCGGTCGTGATGCCGGCGGCTTCGTGGCGCATCAGCTCGTCGCGCGTCAGCTGCAGCAGCTTGGGGCTCTTCTTGACCTCTTCGCGGAACCACTTCTCCAGCGTCGCGCCCGAGCACACCTCGGGCGGCAGCTGCTGGTCGTAGAAGGCGAAGATCAGCTCGTCGTCGACGAGCACGTCCTGGCGCCGCGACTTGTGCTCCAGCTCCTCGACCTGGGCGACGAGCTTGCGGTTGTGCGCCAGGAACGGCAGCCGCGACTCCCAGTCGCCGTTGACCAGCGCCTCGCGGATGAAGATCTCGCGTGCCGCCTTGGCGTCGACACGGCCGTAGTTGACGCGGCGGTTGTTGTAGACGACCAGCCCGTACAGCGTCGCGCGCTCCAGCGCGATGACCTCGGCGGCCTTCTTCTCCCAGTGCGGCTCCAGCAGCTGGGTCTTCAGCAAATGGCCGGCCACCGCCGGGATCCAGCCCGGCTCGATGGCGGCGATGCCGCGGCCGAAGAGGCGTGTCGTCTCCACCAGTTCGGCGGCGACAATCCAGCGCCCCGGCTTCTTGCTCAGGTGCGCGCCCGGGTGGCGCCAGAACTTGATGCCGCGCGCGCCGAGGTACCAGTCCTCGTCGTCGGACTTGCAGCCGATGTTGCCCAGCAGGCCGGCGAGCATCGACAGGTGCAGCTGCTCGTAGGTCGCCGGCGCGGTGTTCAGCCGCCAGCCGTGCTCGGCGACGACGGTCAGCAGCTGCGAATGGATGTCGCGCCACTCGCGCACGCGGCGCGGGTTGACGAAGCTCTCGCGCAGGCGCTGCTCCTGCTGCCGGTTGCTGAGCTTGTGGGTCGCTTCGCTCCCTCTCCCGCCTGCGGGAGAGGGCTGGGGGTGAGGGTGGTGGCGCGGCAC
>NZ_AEWG01000091.1 GCF_000190375.1 Rubrivivax benzoatilyticus JA2 = ATCC BAA-35 | reverse complement strand
TTGACGGTGATGCGGCGGTTGTGCGGGAACGAAAAACCGCTGGACTGCAGCGCGGCACGCACTCGCTCGCGCGACTCCTTGACCTCGGTGTCCGCCAGGCCCACCAGCGTGAAGCTCGGCAGGCCGTTGGCGAGCTGCACCTCGACGTGCACCGCCGGCGCGTCCAGCCCGTCGAGCGCGCGGCTCATCACGACCGCCAGGCTCATCGTCCACCTCCCGGCGGCGATTGTCCGGCCCGTGCCGGGCGCGCACGGGGGGCCGGGACCGCACCAAAGGAGTGCACCAAAAGAGGGATGCACGGGCGCGTGCACACGCTGCCGGCGGTGGCGGCCCCGCCTCGACGGTGCAGTCACCTTTTGTAGCGACTGGCATGGAAGCTGCAGTAGCGGCTGCGGCACTCGTCACCTCCGCACTGCAGCCCCTCATGAAGAGACTGATCCCGGCCGGCCCCGACACCGCAGCGACTCCCGCGGTGCAGGCAACGGGCCGCGCGCATCCGGTGCCGAAGCACATCCCCGTCGCCAAGGCCGGCCACGTCCGCACGTCGCGCTCCGGCGCGCCGTCGGCGGGCGGGCACACGCAACCCTAGAGGAACCAGAGGACCGACCATGAAGATGGTGACCGCGATCGTCAAACCATTCAAGCTCGATGAAGTGCGCGAGGCCCTCAGCGGCATCGGCGTTCAGGGCATCACCGTGACCGAGGTGAAAGGCTTCGGGCGCCAGAAGGGCCACACCGAGCTCTACCGCGGCGCCGAGTACGTCGTCGACTTCCTGCCCAAGGTGAAGATCGAGGCCGCCGTCGACGAGGCCATCGTCGACCGCGTCATCGAGGCGATCGAAGGCGCTGCCCGCACCGGCAAGATCGGTGACGGCAAGATCTTCGTCAGCTCGCTCGAGCAGGTGGTTCGCATCCGGACCGGCGAGACCGGCTCCGACGCCCTCTGAAGGCGCGACCCGAGACCAACCAGAGAAACCACCCCATCATGAAGAAACTGCTCTCGATCCTGGCCGTGGGGCTCGCGCTCCTCGGCTCGGTGGACGTGGCGCTGGCACAGGATGCCGCCTCGGCCGCCGCTGCCGCCTCCGACGCCGTCTCCGCCGTGGCCGCGGCCCCCGCCGAAGCCGCCTCCGCAGTCGCCGAAGCCGCCGCCGAGGTGGCCGCTCCGGTGCCCAACAAGGGTGACGTCAGCTGGATGCTCGTCGCCACGCTGCTGGTGATCATGATGTCGATCCCCGGCCTGGCGCTGTTCTACGGCGGCCTGGTGCGCAGCAAGAACATGCTGTCGGTGCTGATGCAGGTGTTCGTCACCTTCTCGCTGATCACCGTGCTGTGGGTCGTCTACGGCTACAGCCTGGCCTTCACCGAGGGCAACGCCTTCATCGGCGGCTTCGACCGGCTGTTCCTGAAGGGCGTCTTCGACCCCGCGACCGGCGCGTTCGCGATGGGCGCGACCTTCAGCAAGGGCGTCGTGATCCCCGAGATCGTGTTCGTCGCCTTCCAGGCCACGTTCGCGGCCATCACCTGCGGGCTGATCGTCGGCGCGTTCGCCGAACGCGTGAAGTTCTCCGCCGTGCTGCTGTTCATGGTGCTGTGGTTCACCTTCAGCTACACGCCGATCGCCCACATGGTCTGGTACTGGATGGGCCCGGACGCCTACACCGGCCCTGAAGTCGTCGAAGCGATGAACGCCAAGGCCGGCATGCTGTGGCAGTGGGGCGCGCTGGACTTCGCCGGCGGCACCGTGGTGCACATCAACGCCGCCGTCGCCGGCCTGGTCGGCGCCTACATGATCGGCAAGCGCATCGGCTACGGCAAGGAAGCCATGGCCCCGCACAACCTGACGCTGACGATGGTCGGTGCCTCGCTGCTGTGGGTCGGCTGGTTCGGCTTCAACGCCGGCTCGGCCCTCGAAGCCGGCAACAGCGCCGCGCTGGCCTTCCTGAACACCTTCTCCGCCACCGCCGCCGCGGTGCTGGCCTGGTGCATCGGCGAAGCGCTGATGAAGGGCAAGGCCTCGATGCTGGGTGCCGCCTCGGGTGCCGTCGCCGGCCTCGTGGCGATCACGCCGGCCGCGGGCAACGTCGGCATCGTCGGCGGCCTGGTCATCGGCTTCGTCGCCGGCTTCGCCTGCCTGTGGGGTGTCAACGGCCTGAAGAAGCTGATGGGCGCCGACGACTCTCTGGACGTGTTCGGCGTGCACGGCGTCGGCGGCATCGTCGGCGCGCTGCTGACCGGTGTCTTCAACAACCAGGCGCTCGGCGGCCCGGGCCTGGTGACCGACTGGGTCACGGCCTCGGTCGGCTCCAACGACATCCTGACCCAGGTGCTGATCCAGGCCAAGGCGGTCGGCGTGACCATCGTCTGGTCGGCCGTCGTCGCCGCGGTCTCGTACAAGATCGTCGACCTGACGATCGGCCTGCGCGTCCCGGAGGAAGAGGAACGCGAAGGTCTGGACATCACCTCGCACGGCGAGACGGCCTACAACAAGTAAGCCGCCTGCTCCGCGACACCAGGGCCGCCTTCGGGCGGCCCTTTTTCATGGTGCGGACGGATGCGGGCGCGGCCGGGCACGCCGCTTGTGCTTCGCCCCGCCGGCCCCACGTGCCAGAATTTCCGCCCCACCCTTCCCGCCTGGCCATGGTCCCCAATCTCGTCACCGCTCTCACCGGCCCGATCAACGAGCTCGAGGCGCGCGTCCTGGAGTCGATGCCGGCGATCGAACGCTGGTTCCGGCTCGAGTGGATGGAGCACACGCCGCCGTTCTACACCTCGGTGGACCTGCGCAACGCCGGCTTCAAGCTCGCGCCGGTCGACACCAACCTGTTCCCCGGCAGCTTCAACCACCTGACGCCGCAGATGCTGCCGCTGGCGGTGCAGGCGGCGATGGCGGCGATCGAGAAGATCTGCCCCGAAGCCAAGAACCTGCTGCTGATCCCCGAGCGCCAGACGCGCAGCCCCGGGTACCTGGCCAACCTGCAGTGCCTGATCCAGGTCTTCAACCAGGCCGGCCTGAACGTGCGCCTGGGCGCGCTGGACGACGAGCTGAAGGCGCCGGTGCCGCTGGCGCTGCCCGATGGCGGCACGCTGCTGCTCGAGCCGCTGGTGCGCGCCCGCGGCCGCCTGGGGCTCAAGGACTTCGACCCCTGCACGATCCTGCTGAACAACGACCTGTCGGCGGGCACGCCGGCGATCCTCGAGGACCTGCACCAGCAGTACCTGCTGCCGCCGCTGCACGCCGGCTGGGCGGTGCGCCGCAAGAGCCGCCACTTCCGCAGCTACGAGGAAGTGGCCAAGAAGTTCGCCAAGCTGCTGGGCATGGACCCCTGGCTGATCAACCCGATGTTCGGGCAGTGCGGCCAGGTCGACTTCGGCGAGGCCACCGGCCTGGAATGCGTGCAGTCCGCCGCCGACCAGCTGCTGGCCAAGGTGCGCCGCAAGTACAAGGAATACGGCATCACCGAGAAGCCCTTCGTCGTCGTCAAGGCCGACAACGGCACCGCCGGCATGGGCGTGATGACGGTGCGCGACGCCAAGGAGCTCGACGAGCTGAGCCGGCTCACCCGCGAGCGCATGAGCGTCGCCAAGGACGGCCAGCCCATCGGCGAGGTCATCATCCAGGAAGGCGTGCCGACGCACGAGCGCGTGGCCGATGCCGCCGCGGAGCCGGTGGTCTGCATGATCGACCGCTACGTCGTCGGCGGCTTCTACCGCGTGCACGGCGAACGCGGCATCGACGAGAACCTCAACGCGCCAGGCTCGGACGTCGTGCCGCTGGCCTTCGCCGAGTCGACGCAGCTGCCGCGTCCGGGCGCCAAGCCGGGCGCCAGCGCGCCGAACCGCTTCTACATGTACGGCGTCATCGGCCGCCTGGCGATGCTGGCCGCGGCCTACGAGCTCGAAGCCACCGACCCGGACGCCGAGATCTACGAGTAACCGAGCGCGGCCCGCCGGCGTGCGCGCGCACGTCGGCCCGGCTTTCGCTACGATCGCGCCGCACTGCGCGGCCGCGACGGCCGTCGTCTCGTGACCCCGCACCCGCCCACCCCCCGCACGCCTGCCGCCCTCGCCGCGCTCACGCTCGGCGCGCTGGGCGTCGTCTACGGCGACATCGGCACCAGCCCGCTGTACGCGCTGAAGGAGGTGTTCCACGCCGGCCACGTGCCGATGTCGCGCGAGAACATCCTCGGCGTGCTGTCGCTGATCTTCTGGACGATGACGATCATCGTCTCGCTGAAATACGTGCTGCTGATCCTGCGCGCCGACAACCGCGGCGAGGGCGGCCTGATCGCGATGCTGGCGCTGGCGACGACGGCCGTGGCCGAGAAGCCCCGGCTGCGCCGCGGCCTGCTGGCACTGGGCATGTTCGGCACCGCGATCTTCTACGGCGACGGCGTCATCACGCCGGCAGTCTCGGTGCTGTCGGCCGTCGAGGGCCTGGAAGTGGCCGCACCGCAGCTCGAGCACTGGGTCGTGCCGATCACGCTGATCGTGCTGACCGGGCTGTTCACGGTGCAGCGTTTCGGCACCGGCGGCATCGGCCGCGCCTTCGGGCCGGTGACCCTGGTCTGGTTCGCGACACTGATCGCGCTGGGCGCGCCGCAGATCGCCGAGCACCCGGGGGTGCTGATCGCGATGCTGCCGACCTACGCGCTGCACTTCATCGTCGACCAGCCGCTGATCGCCTTCATCGCGCTGGGCTCGGTGGTGCTGGTGGTCACCGGCGGCGAGGCGCTCTACGCCGACCTGGGCCACTTCGGCAAGCTGCCGATCCGCATCGCCTGGTACGGGCTGGTGGCGCCGGCGCTGGTGATCAACTACTTCGGCCAGGGCGCGCTGCTGCTCGAGGACCCGACGGCCGTCGAGAACCCGTTCTTCCTGCTCGCCCCCGGCTGGGCGCGGCTGCCGCTGGTGCTGCTGGCGACGGCGGCCACCGTCATCGCCTCGCAGGCGCTGATCACCGCGGCGTTTTCGGTGACCAAGCAGGCGATCCAGCTCGGCCTGCTGCCGCGGCTGCGTGTGGTGCACACCTCGGTGCGCGACACCGGCCAGATCTACGTGCCGTTCGTGAACTGGGGGCTGTACGCCTGCATCGTGCTCGCCGTCGGGCTGTTCGGCAGCTCGTCCAAGCTGGCCGCGGCCTACGGCATCACGGTGACGCTGGACATGACGATCACGACGATCATGACCTTCTTCGTCATCCGCCACGGCTGGAAGTACCCGTTGTGGCTGGCGCTCGGCGCGACCGGCTTCTTCTTCGCGATCGACATCACCTTCTTCGCCTCCAACGTGCTGAAGCTGCTGGCCGGCGGCTGGTTCCCGCTGGTCATCGGCATCGCGATGTTCACGCTGATGCGCACCTGGGTCGACGGCCGCCGGCTCGTCGCCGAGCGCCTGCGCGACGAAGCGATCGACCTGAAGAGTTTTCTCGAGGCGGTGTTCGTCAGCCCGCCGACACGCGTGCCGGGCACCGCGATCTTCCTGTCCGGCGAGGCCGGGCTGACGCCCAACGCGCTGATGCACAACCTGAAGCACAACAAGGTGCTGCACGACTTCAACGTCTTCGTCACCGTGCAGCACCACGAGGTGCCGTGGATCGGCTTCGACAAGCGGCTGGAGGTCGAGCCGCTGGGCCACCGCTGCTGGCAGGTGCGGCTGCACTTCGGCTTCATGAACGACCCCGACGTGCCCGAGGCGCTGAAGCTGCTTCAGGGCCGCGGCGTGCCGCTCGACGAGATGGAGACCAGCTACTTCCTGTCCCGCGACGCCATCATCCCCAGCCTGGGCAGCGGCATGGCGATGTGGCGCGAGAAGCTCTTCGCCAGCATGCACCGCAACGCGGCCGCGGCCGGCGACTTCCTGAACCTGCCGGCCAACCGCATCGTGGAGCTCGGCGCCAAGGTCGAGATCTGAGTGCCTGAGACGATGCGAGCGCGGATCTCGCTGCGCGACCTGTCCCTGCCCGCCGTCGTCGCCGGCTTCGTCGCCGTGCTCGTGGGCTTCACGAGTTCGGTGGTCATCGTCTTCCAGGCCGCGGCGGCCTTCGGCGCGACGCCGGCGCAGACGGTGTCGTGGATGTGGGCGCTGGGCCTGGGCATGGGGCTGACCAGCGCGGGCCTGAGCCTCTGGTACCGCCAGCCGGTGCTGACGGCCTGGTCGACGCCCGGCGCGGCGCTGCTGGCCACCGCCGGCCAAGGTTTCTCGATGGGCGAGGCGGTCGGCGCCTTCGTGCTCTGCGCGCTGCTGATCACGGCCGCCGGCGCCAGCGGGTTGTTCGCGCGCGTGATGAACCGGCTGCCGCAGTCGCTGGCCGCGGCACTGCTGGCCGGCGTGCTGACGCGGTTCGCCTTCGACGCCTTCGGCGCGATGCAGCACGAGTTCACGCTGGTCTTCGCGATGCTGCTGGCCTACCTGGCCGGCCGGCGCTGGTGGCCGCGTTACGCGGTGCCCGGCGTGCTCGCCGTCGGCGCGGTGATCGCCGCGGCGCGCGGCCAGCTGCACCTGGGCGGCATCGCCTGGCACTGGGCCGAGCCGGTGTTCACGATGCCCGAGTTCAGCCTGGCGGCGACGATCAGTCTGGCGCTGCCCCTCTTCATCGTCACGATGGCCTCGCAGAACCTGCCGGGTGTCGCCGCGCAGCGCGCCGCCGGCTACGACACGCCGGTGTCGCCGGTGGTCGCGACGACCGGCATCGCCTCGCTGCTGCTGGCGCCGTTCGGCGGCTACGCGCTGAACCTCGCCGCGATCACGGCCGCGATCTGCATGGGCCGCGAAGCCCACGAGGACCCGGCGCGGCGCTACTGGGCCTCGACGATGGCCGGCCTGTTCTACGTGGTCGTCGGCCTGCTCGGCGGCGCCGTCGTCGGCCTGATCGCCGCCTTCCCGAAGGAGCTGGTGCTGGCACTGGCCGGCTTCGCGCTGCTGGGCACGATCGGCAGCGGTCTGGCGATCGCGACGAAGGACGAGAAGAGCCGCGAGGCGGCGCTGATCACCTTCCTCGTCACCGCCAGCGGCCTGAGCCTGTGGGGCGTGGGCGCCGCCTTCTGGGGCGTGGTCGCCGGCGCGCTGGCGCTGGCCGTGCAACACTGGCGCCCCACCCGTTAGGACCCTGCATGGACCTGCTCTTCGTCGCCGACCCGCTGGAAGGCTTCAAGACCACCAAGGACAGCACCTTCGCGATGATGCGCGAGGCCGCGCGCCGCGGCCACGGCCTGCTGCACTGCGAAGCGCGTGCGCTGCGCTGGCACAGCGGCGGCAGCGTCGTCGCGACGACGCGCCGCATCGAGCTCACCGGCGACGCGCACGACTGGTTCCGCGTCGTCGAGACCGTCGAGACGCGCGTCGCCGACACCGGCGCCGTGCTGATGCGCCAGGACCCGCCGTTCGACAGCGAGTACTTCTACGCCACGCACCTGCTCGGCCAGGCCGAACGCGAAGGTGCGCGTGTCTTCAACAAGCCGGCGGCGCTGCGCGATCACCCCGAGAAGCTGGCGATCATGGAGTTCCCGCAGTTCACGCCGCCGACGCTGGTGACCCGCGACGCCGCGGCGGTGCGCGCCTTCCACGCCGAACACCGCGACATCATCCTGAAGCCGCTGGATGGCATGGGCGGCATGGGCATCTTCCGCGTCGGCGCCGACGGCCTGAACCTGGGCAGCATCATCGAGACGCTGAACGCCGGCGGCACGCGCACGCTGATGGTCCAGCGCTACCTGCCCGAGATCGTGCACGGCGACAAACGCGTGCTGATCATCGGCGGCAAGCCGGTGCCGCACGTGCTGGCGCGCATTCCGCAGGGCAGCGAGATCCGCGGCAACCTGGCTGCCGGCGGCAAGGGCGTGGCCCAGCCGCTGGCGCCGCGCGACCGCGAGATCGCCGAGGCGCTGGGCCCGGTGCTGGCGGCACGCGGGCTGCTGCTCGTCGGCCTGGACGTCATCGGCGAGCGCATCACCGAGATCAACGTCACCAGCCCGACCTGCTTCCAGGAGATCCAGCAGCAGACCGGCTTCGACGTCGCGGCGATGTTCGTCGACGCGCTGGAGGCGGCGCTGGCGGGGTGAGTCTGGCCGGCGGGGTCTAGCGGCCGGCGGGGTCTAGCTGAGCGGCCGGCGGGGTCAGGTCTCGCAAGACCTGACCCCGGACTTCTAGACCTGACCCCAGACTTCTGCGAGACCTGACCCCGGACTTCCGAGCGGCCGACGGGGTCAGGTCTCTCGAGACCTGACCCCGGACTCGAGCGGCGACAATCCCGCCATGGCCCTGATCACCCTCGCCGACGCCCACCTCGCGTACGGCCACGTGCCGCTGCTCGACGGCGCGGCCCTTGCCCTCGAAGCCGGCGAACGCCTGGCGCTGATCGGGCGCAACGGCGCCGGCAAGTCCTCGCTGCTGAAGATCCTCGCCGGCCTGGAGAAGGCCGACGACGGCACGCTGCAGCTGCAGACCGGCGTGCGCCGCGTCTACGTCGCCCAGGAGCCGGTGTTCGAGGCCGGCAGCACGGTCTTCGACGCCGTCGCCGAAGGCGTGGCCGAAGCGCGCGAGTTGCGTGCGCGCTTCGAGGCCCATGCGGCAGGGGATGACCTGGACGCGCTGCAATCGCGCATCGAGGCGCTGGACGGCTGGACCTGGGAGCAGCGCGTCGACGAGGCGCTGCAGCGCCTGCAGCTGGCGCCCGAGGCCCGCGTCGACGCGCTGTCCGGCGGCATGAAGAAACGCGTCGCGCTGGCGCGCGCGCTGGTCGCCGCGCCCGACGTGCTGCTGCTCGACGAGCCGACCAACCACCTCGACATCGACGCCATCGAGTGGCTGCAGGACCTGCTGACCGGCTGGCGCGGCTCGGCCGCCGGGGCGCGCGGCGCGATCGTCTTCGTCTCGCACGACCGCGCCTTCATCGACGCGGTGGCCACGCGCATCGTCGAGCTCGACCGCGGCCAGCTGCGCAGCTACCCGGGCAACTTCGCCGCCTTCGAGGCCGCCAAGCAGCGTGAACTCGAAGCCGAGGCGCTGGCCAACGCCCGCGCCGACAAGCTGCTGGCGCAGGAGGAGGTCTGGATCCGCAAGGGCGTCGAGGCGCGACGCACACGCAGCGTCGGCCGCGTCGCGCGCCTGGTGAAGCTGCGCGAACAGCGCCGCGCGCGCCGCGAGGTGCTGGGCCAGGTGCGGCTGGAGCTCGACGCCGGCCTGCCGCCGGGCAAGATCGTCGCCGAGCTGCAGGACGTGACGATGCGCTACGGCGAGCGCACGCTGATCGAACGTTTCACCGCCACCATCCTGCGCGGCGACAAGGTGGGCCTGATCGGCCCCAACGGCGTCGGCAAGACGACGCTGCTGAAGCTGATCCTCGGCCAGCTGGAGCCGACCTCGGGCAGCGTGCGCCGCGGCACCAACCTGCAGGTCGCGTACTTCGACCAGATGCGCGCCGGGCTGGACCTGGACGCGACGCTGGCCGACACGATCAGCCCGGGCAGCGAGTGGGTCGAGTTCGGCGGCACGCGCAAGCACGTCAAGAGCTACCTCGGCGACTTCCTGTTCTCGCCGGAACGTGCCAACTCGCCGGTGCGCACGCTGTCCGGCGGCGAGCGCAACCGCCTGCTGCTGGCGCGGCTGTTCGCGCTGCCGGCCAACGTGCTGGTGCTCGACGAGCCGACCAACGACCTGGACATCGACACGCTGGACCTGCTGGAGGAACTGCTGCAGGGCTACGCCGGCACCGTCTTCCTCGTCAGCCACGACCGGCGCTTCCTCGACGACGTCGTCACCAGCACGATCGCCTGGGAAGGCGACCCGGCCTGGGGCGGGCGCCCGGGGCTGTGGCGCGAGTACGAAGGCGGCTACGAGGACTGGAAGATCCAGCGCGCACGCTCGCGCGCTGCCGCCGAAGCC
>NZ_AEWG01000092.1 GCF_000190375.1 Rubrivivax benzoatilyticus JA2 = ATCC BAA-35 | reverse complement strand
CTCGGGCGCGGCCTGCGCCGCCAGGCCCTGGCCGCGCAGCTTGGGCACGGTGCTCGGGGCCGGGCGCTCGTGGCTGCTGATCTCGATGCGGCTGCGCGCCTGGCTGGTCATCAGCGCGCGCACGATCGACGCGACGCCGGGCACGACGACGTCGCGCCCGCCGAAGCTCACCGCCACGTCGTGCGCCCAGGCATAACGCAGGAAGTGCACCTCGAAGCCCTGCGGCGCCGCCGCCGCGGCCTGGGCGCGCTGGCCCTGCGCCAGCTCCTCGACCTGATCGAGGAAACGCCGCGTGCCGGCGGCCACCAGCGTGCCTTCGGCGGTGGCGCGCAGCGTGTGGCGCGCGTCCAGCATGTTCAGCTCCTGCGCGCTGCGGCGCACGCGCGCCGCGGCCTCGCGCGACATCGGCAGCGTGCGCGTGCCCAGCTCCGCGGGCACGTAGACGTGCACCACCGTGCCGTCGTAGTAGCCGACGAGGTTGAAGCTGCGCGCGACCTTGGCCCAGACGCGTTCGGCGTCGCCTTCGAAGGCGCCGTTGACCGCACCACGCACCTGCTCGCTGACGGCCACCGGCACGTCGACCTGGCCGAACAGGTCCTCGAGGAACTGCGCTACCGGCTGCTCGCGCGCGGTCAGCCGCACCTGGCGTTCGGCAAACGGGATCGGCGCGGCCTGGGCGGCCAGGCAGGTGCCGGCCAGCAGCAGCGCGGCGAGACGGGCGGGCAGCGATCGTGGAATGGGGTTCATCGGGGGGAGAGGCTCGGTCGGGGGGCGGCGGCTCACGCTGCCTCGAGCTGCACGGCGGGCTCGTCGCCGACACGCGCCAGCACCTCCAGGCGCAGCGTCGGCATCAGCTCGTGGTAGCTCAGCACGGGGGTGTCGAAGCACTCGGCCTCGACCAGCTTGCGCACGTGGCGGCGCAGGTCGACGGCGGTCAGCAGCGCCGCCGGCCGGCTGGTGCGCACCGCCTGCGCCAGGCGCTGCATCGCCGCCTGGGCATCGGCCGGGTCCAGCGCCAGCGTCGACTGGCCGTTGGCCACGCGCACCGCGGCGCGCAGCCGGTCCTCGAACTCGGGCGTCAGCAGCACCGCGCGCAGCACGCCGTCGGGCGCGGCGCGGTGGCTGGTCTGGCGGCGCAGCGCGATGCGCGCCATCTCGGTCAGCGCGAAGACGTCCTTCTCGCGCTGCGCGGCGTCGGCCAGGGCTTCGAGCACGTCGCGCAGGTTGCGGATCGGCACCTCCTCCTCGACCAGACGGCGCAGGATCTCGGCCAGCCGCGCCAGCGGCAGCGCGCGCAGCGCCTCCTTGACGACGTCGGGGTAGTCGCTGCCGGCACGCGCCAGCAGCGCGCCGGTCTCCTGCGTGCCGAGGAACAGCGCGGCGTGGCGGCGCAGCGCCTGGTGGCAGGCCTCGGCCAGCGCCGCGGGCAGCGGCGCCGGCGGCAGCACGCCTTCGGCGATCGGCACCTCGAAGGCCAGCAGCCGCCAGCCGGCGGGGGCGCCGGCTTCGGCCGGCCGCGGGTGCACCGCGATGCGCGGCAGCAGCAGGCCGAGCTGGAGCTGGAAGCGGTCGAGCACCTCGGACAGCGCGTCGACCAGGGCGCGTGCGCTGGCCGCGTCGAGCGCGCTCTGCGGCAGCTCCAGCAGCAGCGGCACTGCCGGGCGCGGCTCGGGTGCGGCGGTGCTCAGCACGCCCGGGGCGGCGGCCTCGCGGCGCGGCACCTTGCTGAGCGTCGGGCCGAGGCGGCGTTCGAGCACGCTGCGCAGCGCCGGCGTCAGCAGCGCACCGCCGCCCAGCAGCACGGCGGCCAGGCCGAGGAAGACCAGCGCCGGGAAACCCGGCACCGCGGCCAGCAGCACGCACAGCCCGCCAGCGACCAGCAGCACACGCGGCTTGGCCGCGACCTGGCGGCCGATCGCGTCGCCCAGGTGGCGGTCGCGTTCCTCGTCGGTGGCGCGCGTGACCAGCAGGCCGGCCGACATCGCGCCCAGCAGCGCCGGGATCTGCGCCACCAGCCCCTCGCCGATCGTCAGGATCGAGTAGGTGTGCATCGCGCCGGCGAGCGTCATGTCCTTCTGCAGCACGCCGATCGCCAGCCCGCCGAGCACGTTGACGACGACGATGACGATGCTCGCGATGGCGTCGCCCTTGACGAACTTCATCGCCCCGTCGAGGCTGCCGTGCAGCTTGCTCTCGAGCTCCAGCTCGCGGCGGCGGCGGCGCGCCTCGTCCTTGTCGATCACGCCCGAGCGCAGGTCCGAGTCGATCGACAGCTGCTTGCCGGGCATCGCGTCGAGCGTGAAGCGTGCCGCGACCTCGGCCACGCGTTCGGCGCCCTTGGCGATGACGATGAACTGGACGACGGTGATGATCAGGAACACCACCAGCCCGACCACCAGGTTGCCGCCGGCGACCATGCGGCCGAAGGTGTCGATGATGTGGCCGGCGTGCGCCTCCAGCAGGATCATCCGTGTCGTCGCGATCGACAGCGCCAGGCGGAACAGCGTCGTGATCAGCAGCACGCTGGGGAAGACCGAGAACTCCAGCGGCGAGCGCACGTAGATCGCCACCAGCAGCAGCACCACGCCGCTGCAGATGTTGGTCGCCACCAGCACGTCGACCAGCAGCGGCGGCAGCGGCAGCACCATCAGCGCGACGATGACGACGACGCCGGCCACCAGCGCCAGATCGCCGTAGCGCGACAACAGGCTGCCGCGCGTCGTGCGGGCCGACGCGAAATAGGCGGCGAGGCTCATCGGACGGTCACCGGCACCAGACTGGCCGCGGCGGCGCGCAAACGGCCGTACTCGCCGAGCACGCGGCGCACGTAGTCCTGCGTCTCGCGGTACGGCGGCACGCGCCGGCCGTGGCGCTCGACGGCGCCTTCGCCGGCGTTGTAGGCCGCCAGCATGAGGTCCAGTTCGCCGCCGTAGCGGCGCTGCAGCATCGCCAGATGGCGCGCGCCGGCCTGCAGGTTGGTCGGTGCGTCGTGCAGCGCGCTGCGGCCCTGCACGCCGTAGCGCGCCGCGGTGGCCGGCATCAGCTGCAGCACGCCGCGGGCGCCGGCGTGCGACACGGCGGCGGCGTCGTGGCGCGACTCGACATGGGCGATGGCGTGCAGCAGCAGCGGGTCCAGGTTCTCGGCCAGCGCGACCTCGTCGACCACCGGCGCGAGCTGCAGCGCCCGCCCCAGCGAGGCTGGCCAGCGCCGCGTGACGGGCGCCGGCGCGGCGACCGGCGCGGCCGACGCCGCCAGGGCCGCCGGGGCCGGCGGCACGGGCGCCGGGTCGTACATCTGCAGCTGCTGCG
>NZ_AEWG01000093.1 GCF_000190375.1 Rubrivivax benzoatilyticus JA2 = ATCC BAA-35 | reverse complement strand
GTCGGCGTGGCCGCCGTGCCCAGGCCGGTGGGCGTGCCCGTGCCGCTGCCCGAGCTGCCGCTGGCGGTGCCGAAGGCCGCACGCAGCACGGTCGCCAGCTTCACCGCGTCGGCGTTCTTCAGGTGCACGACCCACAGCCCGCCGCCCGGGCCCAGGCCGCTGGCCGGGCGGTCGAGCTTGGCGATCGCGGCGCGCACTGCGGCCAGCCGCGCGGCATTGGGCGCGCGGATGATCAGCGAGTTGCTGCGCGCGTCGGCGACGACCGTCGTGCCGCCGGCGCCGGCGGCCGCGCCGGGCGCGGTGACGGTGCTGCCGGTCTCGGCCAGGCGCTGCACCAGCGGCGCCAGGTCGCTGGCCACCGCGTGCTCCAGCGGCACGACCTCCAGGTCGGTGGCGGTGGGCTGGTCGAGCGCGGCGATGATGCGGCCGATGCGCTGCAGGTTGTCGGCGTAGTCGGTGATGACCAGCGAGCTCGAGCCGGGGTTGGAGTTGATCGTGTTGTTGGCGCTGATCAGCGGCCGCAGCACCGCGACGAGGTTGTTCGGGTTCTCGTAGCGCAGCTGGAAGATCTGCGTGATGACCTGGTCGCCGCGCACGCCGACCGAGCCCACCGAGACGGTGCCGGTCTGCAGCTTGGCGTCGGCCTCGGGCACCACCTTCAGCAGCCCGCCGCTCTCGACGACGGCGAAACCCAGCCCGCGCAGCGCCGACTGGAAGCTCTGGTAGGCCTCCTGCACGCTCTGCGGCTGCTCGCTGTAGACGGTGATCTGGCCCTTGACGCGCGGGTCGACGGCGATCTGCCGGTCGATCATCGCGGCGAAGGCGCGTGCCACGGCGTCGATGTCGGCGTTGACGAAGTTCACCGTGACCGGCGCACGCGGGCGCTGCGCCGCGGCGGGCAGCGCCGTCATCTGGGCGGTGGCGGCCAGGCACAGCGCGACGGCGAGGAAGCGCGAGGATTTCATGCTCATCCGATCGAAATGACGGCCTTCGTGCCTTGGCGGCGGCCGATGATGTTCAGCAGATTGTTCAGCACCGGTTCGGCCCCGGGCGCCGCGGCGGCCTCGCCGCGAAAGCGCAGCCCGCGGCCGGACCACTGGCCGTCGCCGGACAGCAGCAGCGGGCCCTGCTGCGTCGCCAGCGTCAGCTGCGGCACGTCGCCGCCGGCCAGCGCCAGCCGGTAGCTGCCCAGCCGCTCCAGCGTCGACACGCGCGAGGACATGTCCTCCAGCACCAGCGTCGCGCCGCCGGCCAGGCGCCAGCGGCCGGCGGCCGATTCGGCCACCAGGCCCTGGCTGGCCAGCGCGACCGTGCCGCCCAGCCCCAGCGTGTTGAACGGCGTGCCCAGGCCGGCCAGCCAGGCCGCCGGCCAGCGGCCCACCGGGCCCGCGGGCAGGCTGATCTTCAGGCGGCCCAGCCCCGGCTCGACGAGCAGCGCGAGCTCGCCGTCGATGCAGCAGGCCTGGCGCGCGCGCAGCGCGATGCCGGCGCCGGCCGGGCGCAGCGTCCAGTGCAGCCGGCCGGGCAGGGCGGCAGCGTCGCGGCTGCCGGGGCCGCCGCTCAGCAC
>NZ_AEWG01000094.1 GCF_000190375.1 Rubrivivax benzoatilyticus JA2 = ATCC BAA-35 | reverse complement strand
GTTCAGCCTGCGACGGCTGCTGAGCTACAGCTCGCGCGAGGCGCTGGAGCTGCGCCGCGACCCGGTGCGCGCGACGCTGGCGCTGCTGGGCACGGCGATCCTGATGTTCATCGTCGGTTACGGCATCAGCATGGACGTCGAGGACCTGCCGTTCGCCGTGCTCGACGGCGACGACACCGTGCTCAGCCACGACTACGCGCTGCAGATCGCCGGCAGCCGCTACTTCATCGAGAAACCGCCGCTGGCCGGCCATGACGACATGGACCGCCGCATGCGCGCCGGCGAGATCGCGCTGGCCGTCGAGATCCCGCCCGGCTTCGAACGCGACCTGCTGCGCGGGCGCACGCCGACGCTGGGCGTGTGGGTCGACGGCGCGATGCCGACACGCGCCGAGACCGTGCGCGGCTACGTGCAGGCCATGCACCGCCAGTGGTTGGCGACCCAGGCCCGCGAGCGCCTGGGCGCGACGCTGGCCGCGCCGAGCTCGATCGAGCTGCGCTACCGCTACAACCCCGACGTGCGCAGCCTGCCGGCGATGGTGCCGGCGGTGATCCCGCTGCTGCTGCTGATGATCCCGGCGATGCTGGCCGCGCTGTCGGTGGTGCGCGAGAAGGAGCTGGGCTCGATCGTCAACCTCTACGTCACGCCGGTCACACGCGCCGAGTTCCTGCTCGGCAAGCAGCTGCCCTACGTGCTGCTGGCGATGCTGAACTTCGTGCTGATGTGCGTGCTGGCGGTCACCGTCTTCGGCGTGCCGATCACCGGCAGCTTCGTGTCGCTGGCGCTGGCGGCGCTGCTGTTCGTCGTCATCGCCACCGGCTTCGGGCTGCTGGCGTCGACCTTCACGCGCACGCAGATCGCGGCGATGTTCGTCACCATCATCGGCACCGTGCTGCCGGCGGTGCAGTTCTCCGGCCTGATCCACCCGACGAGCTCGCTCGAAGGCCTGGGCCGCGCGATCGGCAGCGTCTACCCGGCGACGCACTTCCTGACGATCAGCCGCGGCATCTTCGCCAAGGGGCTGGACGTGGCCGACCTGGCGCCGTCGTACTGGGCGCTGGCCGTCACCGTGCCGGTGGTGCTGGGGCTGGCCCTGGTGCTGCTGAAGAAGCAGGAGCGGTGATGAACAAAGCCTGGTTCGCCACCGTCTACCGCCTGGGCATCAAGGAGTTCTGGAGCCTGCTGCGCGACCCGATGATGCTGGTGCTGATCGCCTACTGCTTCACGATGGCGATCTACGCCGCGGCCACCGCGATGCCCGAGCCGCTGCACAACGCCACCATCGCCATCGTCGACGAGGACGACTCGCCGCTGTCGCAGCGCATCACGCAGGCCTTCTACCCGCCGCAGTTCCGCCCGCCGGTGCCGCTGACGATCGCCGAGGTCGACCCGGCGCTGGACCGCGGCAGCACCACCTTCGTGCTCGACATCCCGCCGGGCTTCCAGCGCGACGTGCTCGCCGGGCGCCAGCCGGCGATCCAGCTCAACATCGACGCCACGCGCATCAGCCAGGCCTTCACCGGCGGCGGCCACGTGCAGCAGATCGTCGCCGCCGAGGTCGCCGAGTTCGTCGCCCGCCAGCGCGGCGGCGCGGCCACCGGCGTCGACCTGGCGATGCGCATGCGCTTCAACCCGAACCTGGAGTCGATGTGGTTCGGCTCGCTGATGGAGCTGATCAACAACGTCACGATGCTGTCGATCATCCTCACCGGCGCGGCGCTGCTGCGCGAGCGCGAGCACGGCACGCTGGAGCACCTGCTGGTGATGCCGGTGACGCCGGCGCAGATCATGGTCGCCAAGGTCTGGGCTATGGGGCTGGTGGTGCTGGGCGCGGCCTGGTTCTCGCTGGCTTTCGTCGTGCAGCGGGTGCTGCAGGTGCCGGTCGAAGGCTCGATCGCGGTGTTCCTGCTGGCCGCGGCGCTGCACCTGTTCGCCACCACCTCGCTGGGCATCTTCCTGGCGACGCTGGCGCGTTCGATGCCGCGCTTCGGCATGCTGCTGGTGCTGGTGCTGCTGCCGCTGCAGCTGCTGTCCGGCGGCGTGACGCCGCGCGAGAGCATGCCGGCGCTGGTGCAGGACGTGATGCTGGCGGCGCCGACGACGCACTTCGTCGCCGCCGCGCAGGCGGTGCTCTACCGCGGTGCCGGGCTGGACGTCGTCTGGCCGCAGCTGCTGGCGATCGCGGCGATCGGCACGGTGCTGTTCGGCATCTCGCTCAAGCGCTTCAGGGAGTCGATCACCGGCTTGGCTTGAGACGCGCCAGCATCGCCCACAGCCCGTCGAGCCCGAAGCGTTCGTCACCGTCCGACATCGCACGCATGCGACGCAACTCGACGATCTCGAAGTCCCGGCCCCAGAACGCGAGCAGCTCGGCTTCGGTGTAGTCCAGCCCGCCACCGAGCGAGCCGCGGCGGTAGACCTCGTCGTCGTCCCAGCCGCAGCCGGCACCGGGGCCGAAGCAGACCAGGCCCAGCCGGCCGCCGGGGCGCAGCACACGCGCCAGCAGCGTGACGTAGGCCGCACGGCGGTGCGGCGCGAGGTGGTGGAAGCAGCCCGAGTCGTAGGCCAGGTCCAGGCTGGCGGGCGCCGGCGCCCGATCGAAGACCGAGCCCTGCTGCAGCGCCAGCGCGACGCCGCGCTGGCGGGCGAGCTCGCCGGCCCAGTCCAGCGCCTGCGCCGACAGGTCCACGCCGTGCACCTCGAAACCCTGCCCGGCCAGCCAGACCGCGTTGCGCCCGTTGCCGCAGCCGACGTCCAGCGCCCGTCCCGGCGGCGCGATCAGCCCGCGCTGCAGCCAGTCGACGAGGTTCTCGTCGGGCGTCTCGACGAAGAACGGACGTGCACGCGTGCGGTCGGCGTAGAAGCCCTGCCAGCGTGCATCCTCGGCGGCCGCCAGGCGCGCATCGAGCGCACGGTGCTGCGCGTCGTCGAGGCAAGCGTAACGATCGCGCAGGCGGGGCGCTCGGGGAGGCGTGACGGTCGGCTCGCTCATCGGCTGCATCGTCGCAGCCGATGCGCCGGCGCGCCATCCCCGGCACCCCGCGGTCAGAAGTGCCAGTTCGCCGTGACCCCGAACGTGCGCGGCCGCAGCACCGCCTCGCCGACACCGTTGGCCTCGGCCACGGTGCGCGTGACGCCTCGCTTGTCGGTGAGGTTGGTGCCGAACAGCGTCAGGTCGGTGTGGCCGAAGCTCAGGCGCAGCCGGGCGTCGAACTGGTTGTAGTTGCCCTGGCGGTGTTTCGTGGCGCCCGGCACCGAGGACTCCAGGTCGCTGTAGCCGCCCGAGACGAACTGGTGCGACAGCGTCAGCAGCGGTGCGTGGTCGCCGCCGAACTGCCAGTTGACGAGGTTGCTGACGGTCCAGTCCGACGAACCCGGCAGGCGCGAGCCCGAAGGCGCCGTGCCCGACCAGAGGATGAACAGGTCGTCGCGCAGCCGCGCCTTCTGCCAGGTGACGGTCGCCTGCCAGTCGAACTGCTGGTTCGGGCGCCAGCGTGTGGACAGCTCGATGCCGTCGCTCGTCGCCTTGCCGCCGTTGGTGGCGTAGTTGATGTAGTCCGGCGTCTGCAGGCGCAGCTGGATGTCGCTCCAGTCGATGTGGAACAGCGTCGCGTCGACGAGCACCCGGCCGTCGGCCCAGCGCGAGCGCAGGCCGAGCTCGTAGTTGCGCAGCGAGTCGCTCTTCGAACCGGCGGGCACCGGGTGGCTGCTGAGCCCCTGCACGTTGGGCGTGCCGAAGCGGTAGCCCTCGGAAGCCAGCGCGTAGACCATCAGGTCGCGGCTGGCCTCGTAAGCCAGCGACAGCTTGGGGTTGAAGCCGCTCTCCGAGACCTCGGAGCTGCTGCGCACCGGGCCGCCCGGGTAGGTGGAGAAGCCCACGCTGGTCTGGTCGTACTCGGCCTTGGTGCGGAACAGCCGGCCGCCGCCGGTGAGCTTCCACTGCGGCGCGAAGGCCCAGGTGGCCTCGCCGAAGAGCGCGGTCTCGCGCCCCTTCACCTTGGTGTAGTAGGCGTTGAAGATCTCGCCGTCGGGCGCGATGACGGCACCGGCGCCCGGGCCGTAGAGCGAGGAGTTGTCGAAGGCCGCGGCCGCGCCGGCGGCGCCGATGCGCTCGTACAGGTCCTTGTCGGTGTCGAAATACATCGCGCCGACGACCCAGTCCAGCGTGCCGCCGGGCGCCGAGGCCAGGCGCACTTCCAGGCTGTCGCCGCGGCTCTTGCCGCCGGACTCGATGTACAGCGGCGACGTGAGGTTCAGGTCCAGGTCGGCGTTGTAGGCGGCGCGCACAGGCGTGTAGTCGAAGCGCCAGTCCTGCTGCTTGTCCTGGTGCGCGGCGATGGCCGTCAGGCGCGTGGTGCCCAGGTCCTGGTCCAGGCGCAGGCTGTGCACGGCGACACGGGTGTCGGTGTACTCGGAGATGGCGGTGTTGCGCTGCAGCTCGCCCAGGCCCTGGATGCGGTAGGCGTTGTCGTCGGAGTCGGTGTCCTGCACCAGGCTCAGCCAGCTCAGCTTGGTGTCGCGCGAGGGTGTCAGCACGGCCGAGAAGCGGCCGCCGGACAGCGTCGTCGTGTTCGAGCCGTCCTGGCCGGTGCCGACGTTGTCCAGCCAGCCCGGATCCTTGCGGTACTGGACGACGCCGCGCACCGCGAACACGTCCTCCTTGACCGGCAGGTTCAGCATCGCCTTGCCGCTCCAGGCGGTGTCGGCGTTGCGCGTGCGGCTGACGGTGCCCTGCAGCGCGGCGTCGAAGCCGCTGGCGTCGGCGGTGTTGGCGACGTACTGCACCGCGCCGCCCATCGACGACGAGCCGAACAGCGTGCCCTGCGGCCCGCGCAGCACCTCGACACGCGCGAGGTCGAAGGCGTCGACGTCGGGCACGGCGATGGTCCAGCCGGGCTCGGTCAGCGGCACCTCGTTGAGGTAGTAGCCGGTGGTCGCCTGGCCCTGCACGTTGCCCGAGCTGGTGGCGATGCCGCGCACGACGACGTGCGAGACGCCGGGCTGGTAGTTGTTGAAGACGACGCCGGGCACACGCTCGATGTAGTCGGCCAGGCTCTGCGCGCCGGTGGCCTCGAGCTGCTCGCCGCCGACGGCGGACACGGCGCCGGCGATGTCGCGCGCCTGCTTGGCGCGTTTGCCGATGATCTGGATGCGCTCCTGGCCGCCGTCGGCGGCCGCGGCGTCGGAGGCGGTGGCGGCCGGCGCAGGCGCGGCGCTCTGGGCGGCGGCGATCTGCATCGCGAGCAGCGAGGACAGGCCGAGGCCGCGCCGCAGGGCGCGGCGGCGGAAGGTGCGGGAAGTCGTCTTGGGCATGGCGGCGTGGCGAAGCGTTGGGTGATGGGCCGGGATCGACCTTAGGTCGCAGCGCCGCCGCCGTCCCCGGCGGCCGGGTCATCGACTGTCGCGCGCGGGCCGCGCCCCGGGTTCAGGCGCCGCATCCATTGCTGCAGCTCGCCGTCGCCCTGCGCGTGCAGGCCGGTCAGGATGTCGGCGTAGACGTCGTCGCGCTCGTCCTGGCCCAGCTTGTAGCGCTGGCGCAGCTCGACGACCTCGGCGCGGAAGCCGACGACCCGCCGTGCCAGCTCGTGCAGCCGCGGCCCCATCTCGGCCGTGGCCCAGGCGCAGGGGCGGCCGGCTTCGTGGTGGCGCGACAGCGTCTCCAGATGGTGGTGCAGAGCCTCGTCGCCGAGGAACTGCACGCGCACGAGGCACTGGGCGCTGGCGTAGTTCCAGCTCGGCGCCTGCGTGCGGTCCTGCATCCACGACGGCGAGACGTAGCCTTGCGCGCCCAGCCACAGCACCAGCGCCAGCGGGTCGCGCTGCAGCGCCTGCAGCTGCGGGTTGGCGCGTGCGAAGTGGCCTTCGACGGCGCGCGGCCGGCCGTCGGCGTCCAGCTGCACCAGCAGCGGCAGCGGCGTCGCGCGCGGGCCGTCGGCCCCCAGGCTGCAGATCCAGGCCAGCGGATGGGCCTGCACGAGGTCGGCGAAGTCCTGCGGGCTGCGCGCGTCGAAGGCATGGGAGCTCATCGCGCCAGCCTAGGGCGCGTGCACAGCGGCGGCTCTTGCGCGCGGGCCGGCTTTCGCGGCGCGCGGGCCAGTCAGCGCAGGTAGCGGCTGGGCGGCACGCCGAAGGCGCGCTGGAAGGCGGCGGTGAAGGCGCTGGGGCTTTCGTAGCCGACGTCGAAGGCGATCGTCGTCACCGGCTGGCCGCAGGCCAGGCGCGCCAGCGCCTCCAGCAGGCGCACGTGCTGGCGCCACTCGGCCAGGCTCATGCCGGTCTGCTCGCGAAAGGCGCGCGTGAAGGTGCGCCGGCTCATGCAGGCGCGCTCGGCCCAGTCGTCCAGCGAATCGTTGCGCGTCGGGTCCTCGATCAGCGCCTGGCAGACCTGGCGCAGCCGCGCGTCGTGCGGCATCGGCGCGCACAGCCGGCTGCCTGCCGGCGCGGCGATGCTGTCGAGGATCAGCTGCACGATGCGGCCGTCGCGCCCGGCGTGGTCGTATTCGCGCGGCAGCGTCATCGCCTCGAGGATCAGCGCACGCAGCAGCTCGCTGACCTCGAGCACGCGGCAGTCGCCGGGCAGGCGGTCGTCCGCCTCGACATAGAGCGTGCGCACCGAGACGGCGCTGCGGCAGGTGACCTCGTGGAAGACGCCGGCCGGCATCCAGATCGCACGCTGCGGCGGGATCACGAAGCTGGCGTCGTCGGTGACGACCGACATCACGCCGGCGGCCGCGTAAAGCAGTTGCGCGCGCGCATGGCTGTGGCGCGGGTCGACGAAACGCGCGGGGTATTCGTCGGCCAGCGCCACCACCGGGCGCGGCACCCATTCGAGGTCACGGCTGCTCAGCATGGGTGACACTTTGCAAGAACCGGGCAAGGTGGTCCATCCGGGCGCGGCCTGATCGCGACAGTCGCTGACCCGTGGCCGACAGCGCCGGCCATCGGCCGGGCCTAGTCTCGGCCGACACCCCGCAACCCCGCCCTCGATGACCGACGACCTGCTGCCCGACATCCGCCAGTTCCAGACCACGCTGGCCGAACGCTATGCCGCGCACCCGCCGCTGGACGGCGTCGGCCTGGACGAGGCGCGCCGCATCGTCGAGGCGGTGCGCGCACCGCTGGCCGCCGGCGGCCCCGTGATGGTGCAGGTCGACGAACAGCGCATCGCCGTGCCCGGGCACGAGGCGCACGGGCCGCTGCGGCTGCGGCTGTACCGCCCGGCGCAGGGCAGCGCCCTGCCCGCGCTGCTGTACCTGCACGGCGGCGGCTGGGTCTTCTTCAGCCTGGAGACACACGACCGGCTGATGCGCGAGCTGGCCGCACGTTCGGGCCGGGTCGTCGTCGGCGTCGACTACACCCGCTCGCCCGAGGCGCGTTTCCCGGTCGCGCTGGAGCAGACGGTGGCCGCCTGGCGCTGGGCTCATGCGCAGGCCGGCGTGCTGGGGCTGGACGCCACGCGGCTGGCGCTGGGCGGCGACTCGGCCGGCGCCAACCTCGCGCTGGCCGCCGCGCTGCGATTGCGCGACGACGGCGCCACCGGCCCCGACGCGCTGCTGCTGAACTACGGCGTCTACAGCGACGACGACGGCAGCGAGTCCTTCGCCCGCTTCGACGGCCCACGCTACACGCTGGGCCGCGAGGAGATGCGTTTCTTCTGGCGCCAGTACCTGGGCGAGGACGGCCGGCGCGCCGACCCGCTGGCGATGCCGCTGCACGCCGCGCTGCACGGCCTGCCGCGCTGCGCGCTGGTCGTCGCCGAGTGCGACGTGCTGCGCGACGGCAGCCTGGCGCTGGCCGCGCGGCTGCGTGCCGCCGGCGTCGAGGTCGCGCTGCAGCGCCACGCCGGCACGACGCACAGCTTCCTGGAAGCGGTGTCGTGGTCGCCGACCGCGGCGCGCGCGCTGGACGACGCGGCGGCCTGGCTGCGCGGCGAGGCGGCACGATGAAGCGCCTGCGCCGCTGGCTGCTCGCCGCGCTGCTGCTGCCGCTGGCGGCGGCCGCCGCCGAGGACCCCGATCTCTGGCTGGAAGAATCGGCCGCCACGGCGACACGCGCCTGGATCGCCGCACGCAACGACGAGAGCACGCGCCGGCTGCAGAAGGACCCGCGTTTCGAGGCCCAGCGCCAGGGTTTCCTGGCCCAGGGCGCGGCCTCGCAGCACGACGAGTACCTCAACGGCAGCCTGGTGCACCGGCTGGCCACCGACGGCACGCACCCGCTGGGCCGCTGGCAGGTGTTCGCCGCCAGCGACGCCGCACGCGCCATCGTCGGCCCCGGCTGGCACACCGTGCTGGACTTCGACGAGATCGCGAGCCGCGACGGCGTGCGCTGGAAGTTCCCGCTGTGGTGGATGAACCCGATGTGCGACACGAGCATCGGGCCGCGCTGCATCGTGCACCTGTCGGCCGACGGCGGCGACCGCACGGTGCTGCGCGAGGTCGACCTGCGCAGCGGCGCCTTCGTCGACAGCGGTTTCCGCATCGACTCGCCGGCGCGCCACTACGCGCACTGGATCGACGCCGACACGCTGCTGGTGGCCGCCGACTTCGGCCCCGGCACGATCAGCGAAGCCGGCTATGCGCGCCAGGCACGCGTCTGGCGCCGCGGCACGGCGCTGGCCGAGGCACGCCTCGTGTTCGACGCGCCGGCCGACGCGGTGCTCTACATCCCGCACAACTTCCGCCACGCCGGCGGCACGCTGTTCGCCGCCGAGGTCTGGCACCGCGCCGCCGGCGCGCCGTCGTGGTGGTGGGTCGACCCGGTGCGCGGCGCGACACGCTGGCAGCCGCCGGTGGACCTGGTGCGCTACCGCGGCCTGGCCGGCATCGTCGGCGAGCGCCTGGTGGCGATGACGGCGCAGCCGCTGGCCCACCCGGGCGGCACCTGGCCCGCCGGCAGCCTGCTGGCGCTGCCGCTGCCCGGCCACGACGGCGCCATCGAGCCGATCTTCGTGCCCGGCGCGCACGACGCCGTCGACCCGGTGTTCCACCTCGCGGTGGCCGAGGACGCGCTGTGGCTGGGCGTGATGCACGACGTCAGCGGCCGGCTCTTCCGCGCCACGCGCGGCGCGCGCGGCTGGACGCTGCAGCGCCAGCCGCTGCCGGAGCACGCCGCGGTGCGGCTGCTGTCGGGCGAAGCGGCGCCGTCGGCGGCGCTGGTCAAGACCGAGTCGCTGCTGCGCGCGCCCGAGACCACGCTGCGCGGCCCCGGCGGCACCACGCTGCTGGGCCGCGACGAAGCCGCCTTCGACACCCGGCGCCACGTCGTCGAGCAATTCTTCGCCACCAGCCGCGACGGCACGCGCGTGCCCTACTACCTGGTGCGCCCGCGTGCGGCCCGCGCCGATGGTCGCCATGCCGCATTGCTCAGCGCCTACGGCGGCTTCGGCGTGTCGATGCTGCCGACCTTCCTGAACGCCGAGTTCCACACCGACTTCGTGCGCCCGGTGCTGGCCGCCGGCGGCCTGTACGTGCTGGCCAACATCCGCGGCGGCGGCGAGTACGGCCCGGCCTGGCACCGCGCCGCGCAGCGCCGCGAACGCCTGCGCGGTGTCGAGGATCTGGTCGCCGTGGCCGAGGACCTGGTGCGCCGCGGCTGGGCGCGGCAGCGCCGGCTGGGTTTCGTCGGCGCTTCCAACGGCGGCCTGCTGGCCGCGGCCGCCGCCACGCAGCGCCCCGAGCTCTGGGGCGCGGTGCTGGCCGACGTGCCGCTGACCGACATGCTGCGTTTCCACGAGCTGCTGACCGGTGCCGTCTGGATCGACGAATACGGTGACCCGCGCGACCCGGGCGACCGCGCCGCGCTGGCCGCGTTCTCGCCGCTGCACGCGGTACGCGACGGCGTCGCCTACCCGCCGATGCTGGTGAGCACCTCCAGCTCGGACGACCGCGTGCACCCCGGCCACGCGCGCCGCTTCGCCGAGGCCTTGCGGCAGCGTGGCAACCCGGTGCTGTTCCACGAGAGCGGCGACAGCGGCCACGGCGGCGCGGCTTCGCGCGAGGCGGTGGCCACGCTGCGTGCGATGCAGATGGTGTTCCTGCTGCAGACGCTGGGGCTGGGCGCCGGGCACTGAGCGTCGCGTGAGCCGCCGGCGCCACGCCGGCGCCGTTCTGGAGCGTGCACTCCAGCGCCAGGACGCACCGGGGCGGTGCCTACGCTCTACACTGGCGCGTTTGCCCGTTCATCACCCCGTCACACACCCATGACCCGAGTCGTCATCAGCGGCACCGGCCTGTACCGCCCGCCCCACGTCATCAGCAATGCCGAGCTGGTCGAGGCCTACAACCGCTACGCCGAGCTGCAGAACGAACGCCACGCCGAGGCCATCGCCGCCGGCGAGCGCCAGCCGATGGCCTCGTCCAGCGTCGAGTTCATCGAGAAGGCCTCGGGCATCAAGCAGCGCTACGTGCTGGTGAAGGACGGCGTGCTGGACCCGGCGCGCATGTTCCCGCGCTTCGAGCCTCGGCCCGACGAGCAGCTGTCGCTGATGGCCGAGATCGGCGCCGACGCCGCGCGCCAGGCGCTGGCCGCGGCCGGCAAGACCGGCGCCGACGTCGACATGCTGCTGTGTGCCGCGTCGAACATGCAGCGCGCCTACCCGGCGATGGCCATCGAGATCCAGAACGCGATCGGCGCCGGCGGCTACGGCTTCGACATGAACGTCGCCTGCTCGTCGGCGACCTTCGCGCTCGAGCAGGCGGTCAACGCGGTGAAGTCGGGCAGCGCGCGCTGCGTGCTCGTCGTCAACCCGGAGATCACCTCGGCGCACATCGAGTGGCGCGACCGCGACTGCCACTTCATCTTCGGCGACGTCTGCACCGCGCTCGTCGTCGAGGCCGCCGACACCGCCACCTCGGCCGACTGCTGGGAGGTGCTGGGCACGAAGCTGGCGACGAAGTTCTCCAACGCCATCCGCAACAACTTCGGCTTCATGAACTCGGCCGAGGACACCGACCCCGACGCGCGCGACAAGAAGTTCCGCCAGGAAGGCCGCAAGGTCTTCAAGGAAGTCGTGCCGATGGCCGCGGCGCACATCGCCGCGCACCTGGCCGCGTTGGGCCACGAGCCGACGGCGGTGCGCCGCTTCTGGCTGCACCAGGCCAACGTCGGCATGAACCAGCTGGTGCTGAAGAAGCTGGTCGACCACGAGGTCGGCGGCGACATCGCGCCGCTGATCCTGGACGAATACGCCAACACCGCGTCGGCCGGTTCGATCATCGCCTTCCACGAGCATCGCGCCGACCTCGCCCCGGGGCACCTGGGCGTGATCTGCTCGTTCGGCGCCGGCTACTCGATCGGCAGCGTCGTCGTGCGCAAGGTCTGAACGCCGGCCACGCGGCGGTCACGGGAGCGGGGCAGACTGCGGCGCGCGCCGCAGCGCCCACCCCGACGATGACCCACAGCCCTGTCCTGCGCCGCAGCGCACGTTCGCTCGGCGTGCTGGCCGTGCTGGCCGCCACCGCCGCCATGGCCGGCTGCGCCAGCCGGGCGGTCGTGCCGCCGCACGCGGCGCTGGCCTCGGCCGCCGAACTCGCCCCCGGCGACGGCCTTGCCGACACGCGCCAGCCGCTGTCCTACCGCGCGCCCGACACGCGCTGGGCCGACTACTCGCAGGTGATGCTGACGCCGGTGGCGCTGTACGCCGGGCACGATGCCGGCTTTCACGACGCCAGCGACGACGACAAGCGCGAGGTGCTGGCGGCGCTGCAGTCCTCGTTCGCGGCGGCGCTCGGCCGCCGCTACACGCTGGTCGCACGGCCGGGCCCGCGCACGCTGGCGGTGCGTGTCACGCTGACCGGCTTCGAGAAGAACACGCCGGTGCTGGCGACGCTGACCAAGCTGCTGCCGCTGGGGCTGATCCGCAACACGATCAAGAGCGCCAACAACGAGCAGGGCACGCTGTCGGGCTCGCTGAGCTACGCCGTCGAGGTCTACGACGCGTCGACCGACCGTCTGCTGCGCGCCTTCGTCGCCCGGCGCTATCCGAACGCGATGAACGTCGCGGCCACGCTGCGCACGCTGGACGCGGCACGCAGCGCCGCCCGCGACGGCGGCCTGGCCCTGCTCGACGAGCTGCGCTGACCCCGCGCCGCCGAGGCCCGAGACAAACAAAAAGGGCCTGGCTGAAAGCCAGGCCCTTTTGCTGTCTGGTGCCGGTGAAGAGAGTCGAACTCCCGACCTTCGCATTACGAATGCGCTGCTCTACCAACTGAGCTACACCGGCGGCGTAAGCCCGCCACTATAGCACGGTTTGCCGAGGTTCCCGCAAGAGCCTCGTGCAACAGCTCGCTTTCCCAGGAACGGCGGGCCACGCGGCATCAGGCCCGATACCCGCACACCACCAACGGGAAAGAGAGGGCGCCGAGAACCCGACAGGAACGCTAGGTATAGTTCGTGACTGCGCAGTCACCAAATGACCGGCGCGTTTGTCTGCTCTAGCGTCCCTCTTCACTACCGTCGGAGAAACTGCCATGCGTCACGAAACTGCCATTGCCAAAGAGACCGAACTGCGCCAGCTGGACCGGCTGGCCCTGCTGGCGATTCTCGCCATCAGCCTGGTTCCGCTGCTGCCCTACGCGCTGACCCCGCAGGGGCTGTAAGGCCGGCCGGGCCCCGCGAGGCCCGGTTCCGGCAGACGACGCCCGGGCCGCGACCCGGGCGTCGTCGTTTTTCAGCGCCGCCGCGGCGTCCTCAGCGCCTGCAGCGCCGCCTGCACGATGCTCGCGGCGTCGACCTCGAAGAACTCGCGCAGCCGCCGCCGCGTGTCGCTGCGCCCGAAGCCGTCGGTGCCCAGCGTGACGTAGCGCGCGTCGACGTACTCGGCGATCAGCTGCGGCCAGGCGCGCACGTAGTCGGTGGCCGCGACCACCGGCGCGTCGCCGGCCAGCAGGCGCTCGACGTGCGAGACACGCGGCTCGGCCAGCGGTTCGACGCGGTCCAGCCGCCGGCATTCGGTCGCCTCGCGCGCCAGCTCCGAGAAGCTGGTGGCGCTGAAGACCTCGCAGGCCAGGCCGTGCTCGGCGGCCAGCGTTCGCGCCGCCGCCTGCACCTCGCGCAGGATCGCGCCCGAGCCGACCAGCCGCAGCCGCACCGGGCCGTCGCCGTGCGTCTCCAGCCGGTACAGCCCGCGCAGCAGGTCGTCGCGCACGCCCTCGGGCAGGCTGGGCATCGCGACGTTCTCGTTGGTCAGCGTGACGTAGTGGAACTCGTCGTGCTGCTCGACCAGCATGCGCTGCAGGCCATGCTCCAGGATCACCGCCAGCTCGCCGGCGTGCGCCGGGTCCCAGGCGCGGCAGGTCGGCACGGTGGCGGCGACGACGAGGCTGGAGCCGTCCTGGTGCTGCAGGCCTTCGCCGCCCAGCGTCGTGCGCCCGGCGGTGGCGCCGAACAGGAAACCGCGCGCACGCTGGTCGGCGGCGGCCCAGATCAGGTCGCCGACACGCTGGAAGCCGAACATCGAGTAGTAGATGTAGACCGGCAGCATCGGCAGCCCGTGCACCGCGTAGCTCGTCGCCGCGGCGATCCACGAGCTCATCGCGCCGGCTTCGTTGATGCCTTCCTCCAGCAGCTGGCCGTCGGCCGACTCGCGGTAGTACAGCATCGAGGCCGCGTCCTCGGGCTCGTAGCGCTGGCCGCCCGGCGCGTAGATGCCGATCTGGCGGAACAGGCTGGCCATGCCGAAGGTGCGCGCCTCGTCGGCGACGATGGGCACGACACGCGGGCCCAGCACCGGGTCCTTCAGCAGGCCGCCGAGCAGGCGCACGGCGGCCATCGTCGTGCTCATCTCCTTGCCGTCGGCGTCCAGCGCGAAGCTGCCCCAGGCCGCCAGCGGCGGCACCGGCAGCACCGGCGCGGCGGGGTTGCGCCGCGGCAGCGGCCCGCCGAGCGCGGCGCGGCGCTCGCGCAGGTAACGCAACTCGGGGCTGTCGTCGGCCGGCTTGTAGAACTTCAGCGCCGCGACGTCGGCGTCGTCCAGCGGCAGCGCGAAGCGGTCGCGGAAGGCCTTCAGCGCCTCGACGTCGAGCTTCTTGGCCTGGTGCGCCGTCATGCGGCTCTCGCCGGCGCCGCCCATGCCGTAGCCCTTCTTGGTCTTGGCCAGGATGACGGTCGGCCGGCCGCGGTGCGCCTGGGCGGCGGCGAAGGCGGCGTGCAGCTTGCGCAGGTCGTGGCCGCCGCGTTTCAAGGCGTCGATCTCGGCCGGGCTCATGTGCGCCACCAGCCGCTGCACTTCGGGGTTCACGCGGAAGAAGTGCTCGATGTTGTAGGCGCCGTCGTTGGCACCCAGCGTCTGGTACTGGCCGTCGACGGTGGCGGCCAGCGCCTTCAGCAGCACGTGCTGCGTGTCACGCGCGAACAGCGCGTCCCAGTCGCTGCCCCACAGCACCTTGACGACGTTCCAGCCGGCGCCTTTGAACAGCGACTCCAGCTCCTGGATGATCTGGCCGTTGCCGCGCACCGGGCCGTCCAGGCGCTGCAGGTTGCAGTTGACGACGAAACACAGGTTGTCGAGCTGCTCGCGCGCGGCCAGCGTCAGGCCGGCGATCGACTCGGGCTCGTCCATCTCGCCGTCGCCGAACACGCCCCAGACGCGCCGGCCCTCGGTCTGCAGCAGCCCGCGCGCCTGCAGGTAGCGCATGAAACGCGCCTGCCAGACGGCGTTCAGCGGCCCCAGGCCCATCGAGCCGGTGGGGAACTGCCAGAACTCGGGCATCAGCCAGGGGTGCGGGTACGAGCACAGGCCCGGGCCGGCGATCTCCTGGCGGTAGTTGGCGAGCTGCTGCTCGCTCAAGCGCCCTTCGAGGAAGGCGCGGGCGTAGATGCCCGGCGCCGAGTGCGGCTGGAAGAAGACGAGGTCGCCCGACTGGCCGTCGGCGCTGCCGCGGAAGAAGTGGTTGAAGCCGGCCTCGAAGATCTCGGCGGCCGAGGCATAACTGGCGATGTGACCGCCGAGCTCGCCGTAGGCCTCGTTGGCGCGCACGACCATCGCCAGCGCGTTCCAGCGCAGCACGGCGAGCAGCCGCTCCTCCAGCCGCAGATCGCCCGGATAGGCGCCCTGGCGCTCCAGCGGGATCGTGTTGCGGTAGGCCGAATACGGCGGCACGTGCGGCACGACGCCCAGCTGCTGCGCCTGGCGCTCGAGCTGCTCGAGCAGGTACAGGCCGCGCTCGGGCCCGGCGTCGGCGACGACCGCCTGCAGCGCTTCCAGCCATTCCCGCGTTTCCTGCGGGTCGAGATCGGGGGATTCAAGGGATTCGGGTGCACCCATCGCGGCTCCATGCCGGCCTCGTGGGCCGGGGGCCGCAAGTCTAGGACGGACGCGTGCCGCCGGGGCGCGGCGGGGGCGATGGCGTGTCGCCGCCCTCGGCCAGCACGCGGCGCAGACGGCCGGCGATGCGCGCGGCCGGGCTGCGGCCGTTGCGGAAGGCGTCGAGCAGCGCGGCCAGCGCCGCCTCGTCGTCGGCGGCCGCGGCCGGGGCTGACGGGGCAGGCTCGTCCGACGGGACGGCCGGGGGGATGGTTCGGGTCATGGGGTTTCCTTGGGCGGCGGCATCGGCCCGCCACGCTGCGCATCGTCGGCCGCACCGGGCCGGCGTGATGCGCCGAACAGCGTGCCGAATCGGGCCGTCGATGACGCCGTGTTGCGCGGTGGCGCCGTCAGCGCCGCGGGATCGTCGCCTCGATGCCGGTCGTCGCGCCGGCCGGCGCCAGGCGCAGCTCGCCGCCCCACTGGCGCACGATCTCGGCGGCGATCGCCAGCCCCAGCCCGCAATGGCCCTGGCCGCTGCGCGCCGGCGACAGGCGCACGAAGGGCTGGCGCGCCAGCTCGAACTCGGCGGCGCTCATGCCGTGGCCGTGGTCGAGCACACGCAGCAGCGCCCCGCCCTCGTGCTCGACGAGCTCGACACGCACCGGCGCGCGGCCGTAGGCCAGCGCGTTGTCGACGAGGTTGCCGACCAGCCGCTGCACCGCCAGGTCGGCCACCGGCCAGTCGATCGGCGCGATCCGGGCCTCCACCGGGTCGCCGTGCTCGACATGGCGGCGCACCACGTCCTCGACGCTGCGCGCCAGCGGCGCGGCGCGGCCCACGGCCTCGGCACGTTCGAGCTGCACGTAGGCCAGGAACTGGTCGACGATGCGCTCCAGCGAGCCCAGGTCGGCGACCAGCGCGTCGGCCACCGCCGGCTCGCACTGGGTCTCGGCGCGCAGGCGCAGCCGCGCCAGCGGCGTGCGCAGGTCGTGCGACAGGCCGGCCAGCAGGTTCTGGCGCGTCTGCCGCCCGGCCTCGGCGACCCGCACCAGCGAGTTGAACGAAGCCGCCAGCGAACGCAGCTCCTCGCTGCCGCGGCCGTGCTCGGCGATCGGCGCCAGCGGCGCGCGCTGGCGCGCGATCTCGTCGGCCAGGCGCCGGATCGGCCGCGCGACATAACGCGCGGACAGCAGCAGCGCGCCGAACACCAGCGCCGACAGCACCGCCAGCCAGGCCAGCAGGGTCTCGAACAGTACCGGCCGCGGCAGCCGGTCGTGGAACTCCAGCCACCAGCGCTGGCCGTCCAC
>NZ_AEWG01000095.1 GCF_000190375.1 Rubrivivax benzoatilyticus JA2 = ATCC BAA-35 | reverse complement strand
CGTGCTGGCGCCAACGCCGCGGCGCCGGCACCTGGCCGGCGCCGCGCTCGGCTTGTTCGTCGCCGTCGGCATCGGTATGTTGCTGCGGCTGCAGCCGGCGACGGCGCTGCTGGCGGACCTGGCCACGGGCCCCGGCGAGTTGCGCAGCAGCGTGCTGGCCGACGGCTCGCGGCTGACGCTGGCCGGCGGCAGCGCGGTCGATCTCGGCTTCGATGCCGGCACGCGCCGCGTCTCGCTGCTTCAGGGCGAGGTGCTGGTCGAGGTCGCCAAGGACCCGGCTCGGCCTTTCGTCGTCGAGACGGCGCATGGCCGCGTGCGCGCGCTGGGCACGCGCTTCATCGTGCGGCGCGACGCCGACGCGACGCTGCTGACGATGATCGAGTCCAGCACCGCCGCCAGCACCGCGCCGCCGGCGGCCGGTGGCGAGACCGTCGTCGTCGCCGGGCAGAGCGCGCGGCTGGATGCTCGTGGCGTCACGCTGCTGGGCGCGGTCGACGCCGGCGCGGCCGAACAGGCTTTCCAGCACCGGCGCCTGGTCGCCGACGACCTGCCGCTGGCCGAGGTGCTCGACGTGCTCGCACGCCACCGCCGCGGCCTGGTGCGCTACGACCGCGACGCGATCGCCGGCATCCGGGTCTCGGCGGTGCTGCCGCTGGACGACACCGACCGCGCGCTGCAACTGCTGCAGAACAGCTTCCCGCAGCTGCGCGTGCGCCTCCTGTCGCGATGGCTGGTGCTGGTCGACAGGCCCGGCTGAGATTTTTCGCCGCCGCCGGTTCCTGTTCGGGCGTCTCGTTCGTCAATGCAACTGAAGACCGGCGATGCCGCCGGTCCGTTGCCCCGCCGCGTCGCGGCGCGGGTGGTCCGCATCCGCTTCGAGAGTCCAGGAACCGTCCATGTCCCGCATCAAGAACCGCGGCGCCGCCTCCGGCGCACCCCGACGGCGCGCCGTCGCCCTGGCCGCGCATCTGGCGCTGGCTGCCGTGTTGGCCGGCGCTGCTGCGTTGCCGGCGCACGCGCAGGCCGGCTCTGCCGCCGCCTTGCAGGCCGACGTGCCGCCCGGGCCGCTGGCGCAGGCGCTCAACCGCTTCGCGCTGCAGGCCGGCGTGGCGCTGGTCGTCGACGCCGGCCAGATCGCGGGCCTGACGAGCCCGGGGCTCAGCGGCGCGGTCACGGTCGAAGAGGGTTTTGCCCGCCTGCTCGAAGGCAGCGGCTGGCGCATCGGCCGCACCCCGGCCGGCTACGTGCTGCTGGCCGCGCCGACGGCCGCCGGCGGCGAGGCCGGCACCAGCCTGCCGGCGGTGCGCGCCAGCGCTTCCCGCATCCAGGATCCGGATGCCACTCCCGAGGCCTATGGCCGCCAGACCGCGCGTGGCGGCCGCGTCGGCGTGCTCGGCAACCAGGACTTCATGGACACGCCCTTCAGCACCGTGGCCTACACCAGCGAGCTGATCGCCGACCAGAACGCCAAGACCCTGGCCGACGTGCTGCAGAACGATCCGTCGGTGCGCTTCATGACGCCTGCCGGCCACATGACCGAGAACCTGCTCCTGCGCGGCTACCTCGTCACCGCCGAGAACATGGTGATGAACGGGCTGTATGGCGTCGCGCCCTACGGCCACGTGCCGACCGAGTTCGTGGAGCGAGTCGAGATCCTGCGCGGCGCCAGCGGCCTTGTCTACGGCATGTCGCCGGACGGCGCGATCGGCGGCGTCGTCAGCCTGACGCCCAAACGCGCCGGGGAGCAGCCGCTGGCGCGGCTGACACTGGATTACGAGGGGCGTTCGCAGGCCGGGCTGCACGCCGATGTCGGCCGCCGCTTCGGCAGCGATGGTGCATTCGGCGTGCGCTTCAATGGCGCCTGGCGCGACGGCGGCACCACCATCGAGGGCCAGGACAAGAGCCGCGCCCTGGGCGCGCTGGCGCTTGACTACCGCAGCCCGCGGCTGCGTGCCAGCTTCGATGTCTACGACGTGCACGAGACCACCGAGGACGGCAGCCCGATGATGGCGTCGTTCGCCACCCGAGTCGTCAAGGCGCCCGACTCTTCGACCAACCTGTTTCGCGGCACGCGCTCGCGCATGGACAACCGTGGCGTCGCGCTGCGCGTGGAGGGCGATGTCGACGACCGTCTCGAGGTCTACGCCGCCCTTGGGCGCCGCCTGACCGACTACGACGGATACATCAACGGCACCTGGGCCGGCAGCGTCGCCGCCGACGGCAGCTTCAGCGGCGTCACCGTCGAGCAGGACGGCTACAAGGCCAGCACCAGCTACGACCTCGGCCTGCGCGCGCGCCTGGACACCGGTTCTCTGCACCATGAACTGGTGTTCTCGGTCAGCGGGCTGAACCTGGAGAGCGGGATGATCTACACCCGCAGCGCCAGCTTCGCGTCCAACATCTACGCGCCGGGCCCGGTGGCCATCGCCGCCGACCCCGGCCGGTCGCCCAAGACCGGCGACACCGAGCTGCGCGGCATCGCGCTGGTCGACACCCTGTCCTGGCTCGACGAACGCGTCGCGCTGACGCTGGGCCTGCGCCGCCAGGAAGTGCGTGACACCAGCTACGACGCTCGCACGGGCGCCGTCAGCGCCGATTACGTCAAACACGTGACAACGCCGGCTGTCGGCCTTGTCGTCAAGCCTTGGTCGCGCCAGCTCGCGCTGTACGCCAACTACATCGAGGGTCTGTCCAAGGGCGGGTCCTCGCCGCTGACGGCGGCCAATCCCAACGTCGTCTTCGAGCCCTATGTCTCCAAGCAGAAGGAGATCGGTCTGAAGTGGGACGGCGGCGACTTCGCGCATACGCTGGCGCTGTACGAGATCACGCAGCCGAGCATGATCGCCGACGCCGCCAACCGCTACTCGGTCGACGGCGAGAAGCGCGTGCGCGGCCTGGAGTGGACCGCGATGGGCCAGCCCTGGCGCGGCGTGAGAGTGCTCGGAGGTCTGTCCCTGGCAGACGGCAAGCAGGTGCGCACCAGCAAGGGCGTCAACGACGGCCATGACGCCTACGGTGTTTCCGACTGGCAGGCCAACCTCGGCGCCGAGTGGGACCTGCCCTGGCTGAAGGGGCTCGTTGTCGGCGCGCGCGTCGTGCACACCGACGACCAGTACCTCAACTCGGCGAACACGTTGCGCATCCCGAGCTGGACGCGCTGGGATGCCAGCCTGCGTTACACGACGACGATCGCCGGGCGTGCCACCACCTGGCGCGGCAGCGTCGTCAACCTGCTGGCCAAGGACTATTGGGCCGGGCCCTACCACGGCGAAGGCTTCACGACGCTGAGCCAGCCGCGCACCGTCAGCCTGTCGGCGACGGTGGACTTCTGATGGCGGCGGCCGTGGCCGCCGGGCTGCTGCTGGCCGCCGCCGGCGGCGCCTGCGTCTACCTCGCGTCGCCGCATCAGCGGCTGGCGGCTCGGGCCTGGCCGGCACGGCCGGCGCGTGCCGCCGGCGCGCTGCTGTGGGCCGCCGCGCTGGTGGCACTGCTGCAGGCGCTGCTGCCGCTGACCGCGGTGCTGGTGCTGGCGACCTGGGCGATGCTGGTGTTCACGCTGCTGCCTTACCTGGGGGCCGGGCGCACGCTGCGCGGAGGCGGCCGATGAGCGCGGCCACGGGCCGGCGCGAACTGCGCCGCGACTGGCTCGCCAAGACGCTGGCCGGCCTGCTGCTGGGCTTCACGCTGGCCGTCGGCGCCAGCGGGCTGCTCGGGCTGGCGCTGGCGGGCGTGGCCGCACCGGCGCGCAGCCAGCTGATGATGTGGGCGGTGATGCCGGTCTGGCTGGGCGTGTTCTCGGGCGTCTATTTCTTCGCCAGCGGCCTGCGCGCCTGGCTCTGGCTGGTGGCGGCCAACACGCTGGTCTTCGGCGCGCTGGCCCTGGCGCGCGCGTTCTGAGGAGGCACGATGCGTACCGACTTCATCCGTGTCTACAAGAGCGTGCACACCTGGACCGGCATCGTCGCCGGGCTGGCGCTGTTCATCGCCTTCTATGCCGGCGCGCTGACGGTGTTCAAGGAGCCGCTGCAGCGCTGGAGCGCGCCGCCGGCCGCCGGCGTCGAGGCCACGCCGCTGGCCGCGGCCCCCGAACTCATCGCGCGCACGCTGGCGGCCCACCCGCAGGCGGCCGAGGGTTTCAGCCTGCACCTGGTGGCGGCCGAACACCGCGCCGGCCGGCTGAGCTGGGACGAGCACGAACCCGGCGCCGACGACCATGACGAGCTGGCCGGCCGGCGCATGGCTGCCGTGCTCGACGCCGGCGGCGCGCTGCGCAGCGCCGAGGCCGACGGCTCGCGTGTCGCCGAGTTCATCGACGTGCTGCACCGCGTCGTCGGCCTGCCGGTGGACAGAGACGAATACCGCTGGCTGATGGGCGCGGTCTGCGTCGCCTACGTGCTGGCGCTGGTCTCGGGCGTCGTCGTGCTGCTGCCGACGCTGGTCAAGGACTTCTTCGCGCTGCGCCTGGGCAGGAACCTCAAGCGCATGTGGCTGGACGCGCACAACGTCGTCGGCATCGTCAGCCTGCCGTTCCATCTGCTGATGGCGCTGACGGCGGTGGGCTTCGCCTTCCACGACGGCATCTACGCCTTGCAGGACCGGGTGCTGCACGACGGCCGTCTGGGCGCCACGTTCGCGCCGCCGCGCAGCGGCGATGCACCGGCCGTGCGCGACCCGGCGGCGATGCTGGCGCCGGCGCTGCTGGTCGAGAAGGCGCGTGCGCTCGCGCTCGGCTTCGAGCCGACGATGCTGCAGTACGCCCGCCTGGACGGGCCCCGGCCGACGGTGCGCATCTGGGGGCGCGACGCAGCGACGGTGTCGCCGCGGGTTCCCGGCGGCTTTGCCGTCCTCGACCCGTACACGGGCCGGGTGCTGTCCACCGATTACCTGCCCCGGCGGCAGACGACAGCCTTCACGGCCATCAGCACGGTGTTCGCGCTGCACTTCGCCACCTTCGGCGGCACGCCGCTGCAGTGGATGTACTTCGTGCTCGGTCTGGCCGGGGCCTGGCTGTTCTACAGCGGCAACCTGCTGTGGGTCGAGTCGCGGCGCAAGGCGCGCCGCGGCGACGTGCCGCTGCCGGCGCAGCGCCGCGACGTGCGTGCGATGGCGGCGCTGACGGTCGGCGTGGCACTGGGCTGCGTCGTCGGCATCTCGGCGACGCTGGTGGCCGGCAAATGGCTGTACGGCCGCGTCGAGGACCTGACGCTGGCGCACCAGCTCGTCTACTACGCCGTCTTCTTCGGCGCCATCGCCTGGGCCTTCGTGCTGGGTGCGGCGCGCGCTTCGGTGCACCTGCTGTGGGCCGCCGCCGCGGCGACCGCGGCGATCCCGGCGACGACGCTGGCGGCCTGGGCGCTGCCCACGCTCGGGCTCTGGGCCCACGGCAGCGGCGCCGCGCTCGGCGTCGACCTGACGGCGGCGGCCGGCGCGCTGGTCTTCGTGGTGATGGCGCGCGCCACCGCGCGTCGTGTGCGGGCGGGGGCCGAGGACAGCGTGTGGTCGGGCCGGGCGGCAGCCGAGGCGGCGTCGGGGCCGGCGGCGGCTGCCTGACGCGGCACGGTGGCGGGCGAGTCGTTGGATATAATGAGAGTCATTCTCATTGGCCTCGAATCCTCGGCGCCCCTCCCGTGTCCGCTCCTGACGCCAGCCTCCAGCACCAGGTCCGCACGCTCTACCTCGAGCACCACGGCTGGCTTCAGGCCTGGCTGCGGCGCCGGCTGGACGACTCGCAGCAGGCCGCCGACCTGGCGCACGACACCTTCGTGCGCCTGCTCGCCGGGCGGCGCGAGCACTTCGGCGACGAGCCGCGCGCGCTGCTGACGCACGTCGCCAAAGGCCTGGTCGTCGACCACTGGCGCCGGCGCGAGGTCGAACGCGCCTACCTGGAGGCGCTGGCGGCGATGCCCGAGGCCCAGGCGCCGTCGCCCGAGACGCGGCTGGCGCTGCTGCAGACGCTGGTGCAGATCGACACCTTGCTCGCCGGCCTGGCACCGCGCACACGCGAGTGTTTCCTGCTCGCCCAACTCGACGGCCTGACGCTGGCGCAGATCGGCGAACGCCTGGCGATGCCGGTCATCACCGTGCGCCGCCACGTGCACAAGGCGCTGGTCGCCTGCATGGCCTGCGTCTGATGGCGCCCGCCGAGCCGTCCGCCGCGCTGCTGTCCGAAGCCGCCGACTGGGCGCTGGCGCTGCGCGAGGGCGGGGCGGCCGAGCACGAAGCCTTCGAACGCTGGCGCGCGCGCAGCCCCGCGCACGCCGCGGCCTGGGCGCGTGCCGAGGCGGTGTTCGAGGTCTTCGGGCGTGTGCCCGACGGTGCCGGTCGCCAGGCGCTGCATGCCCTGGGGCGCGCCGGGCGGCGGCGCACGCTGGCCGCGCTCGCCGGCCTGGCCGTCGGCGCGCCGGCCGCCTGGCTGGCCTGGCAACAAGCGCCGTGGCACGAATGGCGCGCCGACCTCGCCACCGCCACCGGCGAACGCCGCGACACCGTGCTGCCCGACGGCACGCGGCTGGTGCTGAACACCGCCAGCGCGGTCGACGTGCTGTTCGGCACCGGCGAGCGCCGCCTGCGCCTGCGGGCCGGCGAGATCCTGGTGACGACCGGGCACGAGGCCTCGCCGCGGCCCTTCGTCGTCGACACGCCGGCCGGCCGCGTGCGCGCGCTGGGCACCCGTTTCTCGGTGCGGCTGGACGGCGGGCGCTGCCGCGTCGCGGTCTACGAACACGCGGTCGAGCTGCAGCCGGCGGCCGGCGCACCGCGGCGGCTGGACGCCGGCGAGCAGGCCGAGTTCGACGCCGGCGGCGTGTTCGGTGTCGGCGCCGCCGACGAGAACGACACGCTGTGGCAGCGCGGCCTGCTGCTGGCGCGTGGCCGCCGGCTCGACGAGGTGGCGGCCGAACTGGCGCGCCACCGCCGCGGCCTGCTGCGCTGCGACCCGGCAGTGGCGGCGCTGCGTGTCTCGGGTGCGCTGTCGCTGGCCGACACCGACGCCGCGCTGGCGCTGCTGGCGCGCACGCTGCCTTTGCGCGTCGAGCGGCGCACGCGGTTCTGGGTGACCCTGGCGCCGCGCTGAAGCGCAGGTGATCACTTTCCGGCGCTCGTCCGGTGTAGCGGATGAAGGCGTGCCGAGCGGCCGCCGCATCCCCAGCACAGGAAGAACATGAAGCAGACCTCCGGGCGCCACCCGCGCGCCTTTGCCCTGAAGGCCGGCGCCGCCGGCGTGGCCCTCCAGGCGGCGATCGCCGTGCTCTGCGGCGCGGTCCTGGTCGCGGCGCCGCCGGCCGCCTTCGCCGCCGAGGCCGGCGCGCAGGAGTTGCGCATCGCGCCCGGCCCGCTGGACGAGGCGCTGGCGCAGTGCGCCGCGGCCTTCGGCGTGCAGCTGGCCTTCGACTCGGCGCTGGTCGCGGGCCGGCGCAGTGCCGGGCTGCAGGGCCGCCACACGCTGGACGAGGCTTTCGAGCGCCTGCTGCGCGGCAGCGGGCTGGAGCTGCAGCCGCAGGGCGCCCGCGCCTACGGCCTGCGTGCCGTGCCGCCGATGTCGCCGGACCAGCCCGCGCTGCCGGCGCTCAAGGCGCGTGCCGCGGCGATCAGCGACGACCGCAGCGAAGGCGCCGGCTACGCCACGCCGGGCCGCAGCGCCGCGGCCACCGGTCTGGCGCTGACGCCGCGCGAGACGCCGCAATCGATCACCGTCGTCACGCGCCAGCTGATGGACGACTTCCGCCTGGACACGCTGAGCGCGGTGCTGGACCAGACCCCCGGCGTCACCGTCAGCCGCCAGAGCGACATGACCACCTTCACGGTTCGCGGCGCCGACGTCAACCTGCAGACCGACGGCCTGCGCCAGGCGCGCGATGGCTGGGGCTGGAACACCCACATCCTCTACACCAGCGACGACATGGCCGAGATCGACCGTGTCGAGGTGCTGAAGGGCTCGTCGGGCCTGGTCAACGGCGACGGCTATCCGGGGGGCACGGTCAACCTCGTGCGCAAGCGCCCGACGGCCGAGTTCCAGGCTTCGGCCGGCGTGCTGGCCGGCAGCTGGGACCGCTACCGCGCCGAGGCCGACGTCTCCGGCCCGCTGGACCGCGAAGGCCGGCTGCGTGCGCGGCTGGTCGCCTCGCACGAAGACGCCGGCTCGTTCCGCGACCGCCAGAAGACCCGCAACTCGCTGGTCTACGGCACGGCCGAGTTCGACCTCGCGCCGTCGACGCTGCTGACCGCGGGCCTCAGCTGGCGCCAGCGTGAACTGCAGGGCGCCGGCGGCACGACGCCGATCCAGGCCTACACCGACGACGGCACCTTCGTCGGCCTGCAGCCGCGTTCCTACAACCTCGGCGCCTCCTGGGCCGGTTACGAGCAGGAGACGCTGAACCTGTTCGCGCGCCTGGAACACCGCTTTGACGGCGGCTGGAGCGCCCGGCTGCAGCTGGCGCACGAGAGCGTCGACACGCCCGACGTGCGTTTCGGCTATCTGCGCGGCGCGTCGGGAGCCGTCGGCCTGGCGCGATACCGCGACGTCGAGGCGCGCAACAAGAGCATCGCGCTCGACGTGCAAGGGCCGCTGGAGCTGCTCGGCCGCCGCCACGAGCTGCTGCTGGGCGCCGGCGCGTCGAGCAGCCGCACGACCTTGAAGCGCACCAACGCCAACGAGTCGAGCGCGCTGGACTACGCCGCCGGCGGTGGCGCGATCGCCGAGCCCGACTGGAGCGCCTACACGGCCTCCGACGACCTCTTCAGCCGCCACCGCCGCTACGCCTACGGCGCCGCACGCTGGAACCTCGCCGACCCGGTGAAGCTGATCACCGGCGTGCGCGTCACCGACTACGGCCAGAAGGACGTCACCGACATCGGTTGGTACAACTACCGCATGACCGAACACGGCGTCACGACGCCGTATGCCGGCGTCGTCGTCGACGTCTCGCGCCAGGTCTCGCTGTACGCCAGCTACGCCAGCATCTTCGAGGCCCAGAGCGCCAAGGACGCCGCCGAACGCACGCTGCCGCCGAAGGAAGGCCTGTCCTACGAGATCGGCGCCAAGGGCGAGTTCTTCGACAAGCGCCTGAGCGCCAGCGCGGCCTTCTTCTGGATGAAGACCGACAACGAAGCCGAGGAAGTGGGGCTGACGCCGGGCGGCGACAGCATCTACCGCGCGGTCTCGGGCGTACGCCGCCACGGCTACGAGTTCGAGATCGCCGGCGCGCCGGCGCCGGGCTGGCAGGCGCAGGGCAGCTACGTGCTCAACGACAGCAGCCTGGAAAGCGCCGGCAGTAGCCCGCGCCACCAGTTCAAGCTGGCCGGCAGCCACCGCTGGAGCGGCGGCACCTTCGACGGCCTGACGCTGGGCGCGGCGACGCGCTGGCAGAGCACGATCTCGGCCGGCACCGAGGCCACCCGGCTGCGCCAGGACGCCTACTGGGTCTGGGACCTGATGGCGCGCTGGGAGATCGACCGCCGCCTCAGTGTCAGCGCCAACGTCGCCAACGTCTTCGACAAGAAGTACTTCGCCGGCGTCACCGACTGGGGCGCGCTGCACTACACCTGGGGCGCGCCGCGCAGCGTCAACGTCGGGCTGAACCTGCGCTACTGACGGCTTCGGCGGGGCAGGGCAGGATAGAATGAGAACAATTCTTATTTGTGCGCCGCCACCAGGCGCCCGAAGCCGCCGTGAGTGCCGCCGAACCCGCCCTGCAACAGCAAGTCAGCCTGCTCTACGGCGAGCACCACGGCTGGCTGCAGGCCTGGCTGCGCCGCCGGCTGGGCTGCGCCCACCATGCGGCCGACCTGGCGCACGACACCTATCTGCGGGTGCTGGTCAGCGGCCGCACGCCGCCGCCGGGGCAGGCGCGGCCGCACCTGATGCAGATCGCCAAGGGCCTGGTGATCGACCGCCACCGGCGCCAGCTCGTCGAGCGTGCCTATCTCGACGCGCTGGCCGCGATGCCCGAGGCGCTGGCACCGTCGCCCGAGCAGCGTGCCGCGGCCGTCGAGTCGCTGCTGCGGCTGGACGCGGCGCTGGCCGCGCTGCCGGCGGCGGTGCGCGAGGTCTTCCTGCTGTCGCAGTTCGACGGTCTGACCTATGCCGAGATCGCCGCGCGCCAGGGCATCGCGGTGGCGACGGTGCGCAAGTACATGCTGAAAGCCGGTGAAGCCTGCTTCCTGGCGCTGGACCACGATGACTGAGGGCCGGCGGCTCGACGCGGTGCAGCGCGCCGCGCTGCAGTGGCAGGTGTGTTTCTGGTCGGGCGACGCCGGCGAGGCCGAACACCGCGACTTCGAAGCCTGGCTGGCCTCCGACGAGGCCCACCGCCGCGCCTGGCAGCGCCTGCAGCGTGCCGGCGGCCGGCTACAGGCGCTGCCGGCCGAAGTCGCCGGCACCGTGCTGCGCACGACCACCGCCGGCAACGCCCGCCGCCGCACGCTGCGCGCCTTGCTGCTGCTGGCCGGTACCGGTGGCACGGCCGCGCTACTGCGCGAGACACCGGCCTGGCAGCTCGCCAGCGCCGACGAGCGCACGGCGACCGGCGAGCGCCGCGAGCTGCGGCTGCCTGACGGCGGCCTTCTGACGCTGAACACCGCGAGTGCGGTCGACCTGCGTTACGGCGCGACCGAGCGCCTGGTGCGCCTGCTCGCCGGCGAGGTCTTCATCGTCACCGCGCCCGACGCCACAGGCCGCCCCTTCGTCGTCGAGACGCCGGCCGGCCGCGTGCAGGCGCTGGGCACACGCTTCGCGCTGCGCTGCCTGGACGCGGCGACCCGCGTGCAGGTCTTCGAAGGCGCCGTCGAGCTGCGCCCGCGCGACGGCAGCGCGGCGCGGCGCCTGGACGCCGGCTTCCAGGGCCTGTTCGACACCGCGGCCGCCGCTGCGCCCGAGGCGCTGGACGAGGCTGCGGCGGCCTGGATGCGCGGCCTGCTGGTCGCCGAGCAGATGCGGCTGGACGACTTCCTTGTCGAGCTTGCGCGTTACCGCCGCGGCGTGCTGCGCTGCGACCCGGCGGTGGCCGGGCTGCGCGTCTCGGGCGTGTTCCCGCTGGCCGACACCGACGCCGTGCTGCGGTCGCTGCTGCGTGCGCTGCCGCTGCGCATCACCCGCGCCACACGCTGGTGGCTCACCGTGGAGCCGGCGCGTGGCCGGGCGTAGCACTTTTTCGCGCTCGTCCGGGAATGCAGATGAGGCCTGCCGTCCGGCGGGCCACGCTGACTCCCGACGAAAAGGATTCCTGATGCCTTCCGGCCTTGTTTCCGCCGTGCGCCGTCCCTTCGTGCGCCACCCGATCGCCCGTGCCGCCGTGCTCGCCGGCCTGGCCTTTACGCAACTGCCCGCCGCCAACGCCCAGGCCGCCGCTCCCGCCGCCGGCCTGCAGGTCGACATCCCGGCCGGCACGCTGGACCAGGTGCTCAACCGCTTTGCCGCGCGCGCCGGTTTCATGATCACGATCGACGCCGCGCTGACCGCCGGCAAGAAGAGCCCCGGCCTGGCCGGCCGCTACGGCGCCGCCGACGGCCTGGCGGCCATCCTCGCCGGCAGCGGGCTGCAGGCGGTGGGCCAGGACGGCGGTGGCTGGGTGCTGCGGGTTGCGCCGCCGCAGGCGCCGGCCGTCGTGCCGGCGGCGGCCGCCGGGCTGCCGGCGCTCACCGCGACGGCCAACCAGCTCGGCGAGGTCACCGAAGGTTCGGGGAATTACACGCCGGGTGCGATCGCCACCGCGACGCGGCTGGTGCTCAAGCCGCGCGAGACGCCGCAGACCGTCAGCGTCGTCACGCGCCAGGAGATGGAGGACTTCGGCCTGACGACGATCGACGAGGTCATGGCGCACACGCCGGGCATCAGCATCGTCACCTACGACTCCGAGCGCACCGAGTACTTCGCACGCGGCTTCGCGATCCAGAACTTCCAGTACGACGGCATCCCGATGCGCCGCGACTCGGGCTACTCGGCCGGCAACACGCTCAGCGACATGGCGATCTACGACCGTGTCGAGGTGCTGAAGGGCGCCACCGGCCTGCTGACCGGCAGCGGCGAACCGGGCGCGACGATCAACCTGATCCGCAAGAAGCCGACACGCGACTTCCAGGGCCAGGCCAGCGTCGGCGTCGGTTCCTGGAACGACCTGCGTGGCCAGGTCGACGTCGGCGGCGCGGTCGACGAAGCCGGCCGCGTGCGGGCACGCGCCGTGGCGGCCTATCAGCACAAGGAGTCGCAGCTCGACGGCCACGAGCGCAGGACCGCGGTGCTCTACGGCATCGTCGAGGCCGACCTCACGCCGTCGACGCTGCTGACCGTCGGTGCCGACTTCCAGAACAACGATCCGAAACGTTCGACCTGGGGCGGCATCCCGATCTACGCCGCCGACGGCAGCTTCAACGACCGGCCGCGTTCGTTCAACAACGGCGCCGACTGGAGCCACTGGGACCAGTACACGCGCACCGTCTTCGCCACCGTCGAGCATTTCTTCGCCGACGACTGGGTGCTCAAGGCGCAGTTCAACCACCAGATCAACGGCTACGACGCCGAGCTGGGTTCGGCGGGTTCGGGCTTCCCCGACCCGGTGGACGGCAGCGGCATCAGCACCTGGGAAGGCAAGTACGTCGGCAAGACGGTGGCCGATGCCGTCGACGTCTACGCCAGCGGGCCGTTCCAGCTGCTGGGCCGGCGCCACGAGCTGGTGCTGGGCGGCAGCCTCACCAAACGCCGCTGGACCAACCGCGGCTACTGGGCCGGCAGCAACGAGGTGCCGGACTACGACGCCTGGGACGGCCGCCTGCCCGAACCCGACTGGGACAACGCCAGCTGGAAGGGCCGCAACCGCGAGACCACGCGCGAGAACGGCCTGTACGGTGCCGTGCGCTGGAACCTGCGCGACGACTTGAAGCTGATCAGCGGCGCCCGCGTGCTGAACTACGAGACCTCGGACATCGACGAGTCGGGTGTCGTCGTGCCTTACCTCGGCGCCGTCTACGACCTCGACCAGCGCTTCTCGGTCTACGCCAGCGGCACGACGATCTTCATGCCGCAGTCGGCGCAGACCGAAGCCGGCAAGACGCTGGACCCGCAGGAAGGCCGCAACCTCGAGGCCGGCGTCAAGGCCGAGTTCTTCGGCGGCCGGCTCAACGCCAGCGCCGCGGTCTTCCACCTGAAGCAGGACAACTACGCCCAGGAGACCGGCGGCCTGACGCCCAGCGGCGGCACGGCCTACCGGGCGATCGACGGCGTCACCACCAAGGGCTACGAACTCGAGCTCTCGGGCCAGGTGGCGCCGAACTGGCAGCTGCACGCGGGCTACAGCCACAAGGTCTCGCGCCAGGACGGCCTGAAGGTGTCGACGCTGACGCCGGAGAACCAGTTCAGCCTGTACAGCAGCTGGAAGCCGGCGGCCGTGCCCGGCCTGACGCTGGGCGGCGGCGCGCGCTGGCAGGACAAGACCTGGGGCGTCGTGAGCCACCCGACGCTGGGCACGGTGCGCCACGAGGTCGACGGCTACTGGGTGGCCGACGCGATGGTCAGCTACCAATTCAGCCCGCGGCTCACCGGGCGGCTGAACGTCACCAACCTGTTCGACAAGAAGTACTACACGATCTTCAGCGTCTACAGCACCTACAGCTGGGGCCAGGCGCGTGCCGTCGCGCTGAACCTGGACTACCGCTTCTGACGCCCCGGCCGGCGGGGGCGGTGGCGCCCCTGGCCGGCCGGCCCCTCGGCACCCGACCGGATCCACCGCATGGCCGCCACCCTCGTTTCTCCTTCCCGCGTGCAAGTCGTTTCGCGCGTGCTCGCCGCCGTCGTCGGCGGCTACGCCTTCTGCTGGGGGCTCACGGCCTTCGGCCTGGCCGGGCTGTACGCCGCCGGCATGGCCTTCCACGACGCCGAGCACCTGAGCGCGATGCTGGCCTTCCTGGCCTACCTCGCGGTCTTCCTGTGGGCGATCGCGGCGCGCAGCCTGGTGCGCGTCTGGGCCGTGCTGCTGGCCGGCGGCGCGGCGATGGCCGGTGCGGCGTCGTTCATTCAGTCGCTGCTGGTCTGAAGGAGCTGCCGATGTTCGCCAACTTCCGCCTCGCGATGGCCTGGCTGCACACCTGGTTCGGCCTGGTGCTGGGTTACGTGCTCGCCGTCGCCTTCTTCTTCGGTGCGCTGTCGGTCTTCGACCGCGAGATCGACCGCTGGGCGATTCCGGCCACGCGTTTCGAGGCCCAGCCGATGCCGTCTTTCGACCGCATGCTCAAGCCGATCTTCGAGCAGATGCAGCCCGACGCCGACAACGTGCGTGCGCTGCGCGGCCTGGTCGACGGCCCGCTGCCCGAACGCTGGGACACCGTCGCCAGCTGGGGCGCCTACACGACGCACCGCGACCCGGTGCTGTCGGTCTTCGCCTCCTACGAGGTGCCCAACGCGCACGATCCCGAGCAGCGTGTCTGGGGCACACGCACCGTCGACCCGCGCAGCGGCGCGCTGCTGCCGGACGACCATCTGAAGATCGGCAGCCGCTTCTTCTACCCGCTGCACTACAGCCTGAACCTGCACTGGAAGGATCTGGGCGTGTGGATCGTCGGCCTGGCGGCGCTGGTGATGCTGGCGGCGCTGGCCAGCGGCATCGTCATGCACCGGCGGCTGTTCCGCGAGTTCTTCACCTTCCGTCCGTGGAAGAGCCTGGGGCGCTCGACGCTGGACCTGCACAACCTGAGCGGCGTCGCGGCGCTGCCGTTCCACTTCTTCTTCGCCTTCACCGGGCTGGTGATCTTCGCCGGGCTGTACTTCCCGGTGGCGCACACGCAGCTGCACGAACTGCACGAGATGCACGAGCGCGTCGAAGCCGCCGAGACCGGGCTGCCGCATGAGCGCGCCGGCGTCGCCGCGCCGCTGGCCTCGGTCGACGCGATGGTCGCGCAGGCGCAGCGCCGCTGGGCCGAACGCGGCCGCGCCGGTGAGGTCGGTTTCCTGACGATGCGCCACGTCGGCGATGTCAACGGCACCGTCAGCATCTACCGCGCCGGCACCGACCGCATCGCGCTGACCGGCGAGGGCATGCACTTCAAGGCCTCGACCGGCGAGCTGCTGCGCGAGGACCCGCCGCGCACGGCGGTCGACAGCGTCAACGAGTTCCTGACCGGCTTGCACCTGCAGCACTTCCGCCACTGGCTGCTGCGCTGGCTGTACGTGCTGGGCGGGCTGCTGGGCGCGGTCTGCATCGCCACCGGCTTCGTGCTCTTCGTCGAGAAGCGCAAGCGCCAGCACGCCCGCGACGGCAGCCAGGGCGCGCGTGTCGTCGACGCGCTGGCGGTGGCCACCGTCACCGGCATGCTCGTGGCGACGGCGGCGATCCTCGTCGCCAACCGGCTGCTGCCCGAGGGCCTGCCGGCGCGCGGCACCTGGGAGCAGGGCGTGTTCTGGGGCGCCTGGGCGCTGGCCGCGCTGCACGCCGCCTGGCGCAGCGCGCCGGTGGCGCAGGCGCGTGCCAACCCGGCATGGCGCGAGCAGTGCATCGTGATCGCCGTGCTGGCCGTGGCCGCGGTCGTGCTCAACGCCGTGACCACCGGCGACCACCTGCTGAAGACGATCGCCGAGCCTTACTGGCCGGTGGCCGGGCTGGACCTGGCGCTGCTGGTGTCGGCCGGCGTCGCGGCCTGGGTCGCGCGGCGGCTGTCGCGACCGCAGCGTGCCGCCGCCACGACGCCGCGTGCACTGCCGGAGGTCGGCCATGTCTGAGAGCACCGGGATGCTGATCGTGGCGACGCTGGCGGCGCTGGCGGGTTTTGCCTGGCTGGCGCTGGCGATGGATGAACACTGGGAGCGTGTGCAGGGCGAGGCGGCGGCGGCGCCGCGGCGGGTGCTGCGTCTGCTGGGCGCAGCGGCGGTCGTGCTGTCGCTCGTGGCCTGCCTGCGCGCCGACCCGCCAAGCATGGCCGTGCTGGTCTGGCTGATGCTGCTGGCCGCGGCGGCGCTGGCCGTCGCGCTGGCGCTGGCCTGGCGGCCGGCGCTGCTGCGTCTGGCCTGGCCGCGGTGGCGCTGACGTACAGTCGCGCCCCGGGAGTGAAACGATGCGACGCTTGATCACCTGCCTGGCCCTCGCGGCCGCCACCGTCTCGGCCACCGCGGCGGAACCGGCCTACGACGAACGTGCCGACGCGCCGGCGCAGATCGCCGCCGCGCTGCAGGCCGCCGCCGGCACGCGCCAGCCGGTGCTGGTCGTCTTCGGCGCCAACTGGTGCGGCGACTGCAAGGTGCTGGACATGGCCTTCAAGCAGGGCGCCGCGGCGCCGCTGATCGCCAGCCGCTTCAAGGTCGTCAAGGTCGACGTCGGTCGCTTCGACCACAACGTCGCCGTCGCCGAGCGTTACGGCGTGCCGCTGAAGCAGGGCATCCCGGCGGTGGCGGTGCTGTCGCCCGACGGCCGCGTGCTCTACGTCACCAAGGCCGGCGAACTGGCCAACGCGCGGCAGATGGACGATCGCGCGGTCTACGACTTCTTCGCCCGCGTGGCCGACGGCGCCCCGGCCGGCGGCCGCTGACCCGGGCCGAGGCCGCTCAGGCGCCGCTGCCGCCGGTTTGCAGCGACACCTGCGACGCGGCCAGCACGACGCTGCCCGGCGCCTTCAGCACGATGCCGTCCGGCCCCAGCTGAAGCGCGGCCCCGGCCGCCGCGAGCGCCAGTGCCCGCGCGGCGTGCACCTCCAGCGCCGCTTCGGCCGACGCCACGCGCAGATCCTGCCGGGCGTGCAGCTCGGCGGCGCCGGCCGTGTGCAGCCGCGTGTCGCCGGCGGCGGCATGCAGGCTCAGCGCCGCCAGCCCGCCGCCGCCCGCGCCGGGCCCGCCGCCGCCGGCGAACAACAGCAGTTCGTGGGCCGCCAGCAGGTCCAGCCGGCGCCCGGCCAGCGCCTGGAGCCGTCCGGCCACCCGGTCGGCGGCTTCGTCGACCGCGTCGATCTGGTCGCCGGGCGTGGTGCAGACGACGGCGGCCGGTGCGGTGAGCAGCAGGTCC
>NZ_AEWG01000096.1 GCF_000190375.1 Rubrivivax benzoatilyticus JA2 = ATCC BAA-35 | reverse complement strand
GGCCGCCGCCGTGCCGTCGCCCGCGCCGCCGCCGCCGCGCCCGCCGACGACGACGATGGCCGAGGAACTGCAGGCCGCCGCGGCCGTCTGCAAGCGCGGGCGTGAAGCCGTGGTCTCGATGTTCAGCGACGCCCGGCTCGGCCGCGCCATCGACGGCGAGGCCTGCATGCCGCTGGTCGAGCAGGTCACCGAGTCGGTGTTCCGCAACCCGGGCGCGCTGGTCAGCCTGGCGCGGCTGAAGACCCACGACGACTACACCTACATGCATTCGGTCGCGGTCTGCGCGCTGATGGTGGCGCTGGGCCGCCAGCTCGGTGCCGACGACACCGAGTGCCGCCGCCTCGGCCTGGCCGGGCTGCTGCACGACATCGGCAAGGCGCTGATGCCGTCGGACGTGCTGAACAAGCCGGGCAAGCTGACCGACCGGGAGTTCGACGTCATGCGCTCCCACCCCGAGCGCGGCCACCACCTGCTGCAGGAAGCCCGCGGCGCCGGCAGCGACGCGCTCGAGGTCTGCCTGCACCACCACGAGCGCGTGGACGGCACCGGCTACCCGCACAAGCTCTCCGGCGACGCGCTGACGCGCGAGGCGCGCATGGGCGCGGTCTGCGACGTCTACGACGCGATCACCTCCAACCGCCCTTACAAGGCCGGCTGGGACCCGGCCGAGTCGATCGCGCGCATGGTGTCGTGGAAGGGCCACTTCGACGAGGCCATCCTCGCGGCCTTCGTGCGCAGCGTCGGCATCTACCCGACCGGCTCGCTGGTGCGCATGGAGTCGGGGCGCATCGGCATCGTCGTCGAGCAGAACCCCGGCAAGCCGGCGGCCCCGGTGCTGAGCCTGTTCTATTCGACGCGCGCGGCGATGCCGATCCCGCCGCTGCGCCTGGACCTGGCGCAGGCCGCCAGCGACCGCATCGTCGGCCGCGAGCCGGCGCAGAACTGGGCCGGCCGCTCGCTCGACGAGCTCTGGCTGCCGCCCGAGGCCGCACGCGCACGGCGTTGACCCCGTGGCCGCACGGCCGCCCGCAGCGGCGGCCGGCGCAGGCGTTACCCTTCGGGCCGGCACAACAGGAGGCTTGCCCGCCATGATCGAACTGACGCTCCCGACGATGACCTGCGGCCACTGCGTGAAGACCGTCACCGAGACGGTGCAGCGCGTCGACGCCGCCGCCCGCGTGGCCATCGACCTGCCGACGCATGCCGTGCGCATCGAGTCGGCCCGGCCGGCCGAGGCCTTCACCGCGGCGCTGGCCGAAGAAGGCTTCGAGGCGGCCTGAGCCGCCGCCGGCGCGCGCGGCGCGCCACCCCCTGCATCCAACTCCGGGAGAGACGATGAAATCGTGGATCACCTGCGCCCTGCTCGCCGCAGGGCTGGCCGCCGGCAGCGCCGGGGCGCAGACGCTGCGCTGGGCCAGCCAGGGCGACCCCCAGACGATGGACCCGCACTCGCAGAACGAGCTGCTGACCAACTCGATGAACGGCCAGGTCTACGAGGGGCTGGTCGGCCGCGACCGCAACCTGGGCCTGGTGCCGGCGCTGGCCACCGAGTGGAAGCAGACCGGGCCGCTGACCTGGCGCTTCAAGCTGCGGCCGAACGTGAAGTTCCACGACGGTTCGCCGTTCACCGCCGAGGACGTCGTGTTCTCGATGAACCGCGCCAAGGAGCCGACCTCGCAGATCAGCGTCTACGCCAACGCGGTGGGCACCGCGGTGGCGATCGACCCGCTGACGGTGGAGTTCCGGCTGCCGCAGGTCAACCCGATATTCCTGCAGCACATCGCCGCGCCGCTGTGGATCATGAGCAAGTCGTGGTCCGAGAAGAACAAGGTCACCCGGCCGCTGGACTTCAAGAACAAGGAGGAGAGCTACGCCTCCTTCAACGCCAACGGCACCGGCCCGTACATGCTGGCCAGCCGCGCGCCCGGCATCAAGACGGTCTACAAGCGTTACCCGAACTGGTGGGGGCGCTTCGAGGGCAACGTCCAGCAGGTCGTTTACACGCCGATCGCCAACGACGCGACGCGGCTGGCGGCGCTGGTCTCCGGCGAGATCGACTTCGTCGTCGACCCGGCGCCGCGCGACGTGCCGCGGCTGCGCTCGACGCCGGGCGTGAAGATCGTCGACGGCCCCGAGAACCGGGTGCTGTTCATCGGCATGGACCAGCAGCGCGACGAGCTGCTGTACGGCAGCGAGAAGCGCCGCAACCCGTTCAAGGACGTGCGCGTGCGCCGGGCGCTGTACCACGCGATCGACATCGAGACGCTGAAGACCAAGCTGATGAACGGCCAGAGCGTGCCCACCGGCGGCATCACGCCGTCGCCGCTGGGTTCGTACAACGACCCGGCGATCGAGAGCCGCCTGCCCTTCGACCTGGCCAAGGCGCGCGCGCTGCTGGCCGAGGCCGGCTACGCCAACGGCTTCGAGGTGACGCTGGACTGCCCGAACAACCGCTACGTCAACGACGAGGAGATCTGCCTCGCGCTGGCGCAGATGTGGGCCAAGGTCGGCGTCAAGCTGCGTGTCAACGCGATGCCGCGCGCGGTCTACTTCCCCAAGCTGGAGAAGTTCGACACCAGCCTGTACATGCTGGGCTGGGGCGGCGCGATCACCGATGCCGAGGTGACGATCACGCCGGTGCTGCGCGCGCCGGGCGAGAAGGGTGTCGGCGCCTTCAACTACGGCCGGGTGAAGAACGACCGCTTCGAGGAACTCGCCAAGGCCTCCAGCGCCGAGCCCGACCCGAAGAAGCGCGAGGACCTCGTCAAGGCCGCGCTGCGCGAGTACACGCAGCAGGCGCACCTGCTGCCGCTGCACCGCCAGGTGATCCCCTGGGCCGCGCGCACCAACGTCGACGTCGTGCACCGCGCCGACAACTGGCTGGAGTTCGCCTGGGTCACGGTCAAGTGACCCACCCCCGCAGCGCCTTCGGCGCTGCGTCTCAGGTGGTCGCGCGGCGGCGCACGGCCTCGAGGTAGGCCTGGCCGTCGGGCGGCAGGCCGCTGCGCTGCGAAGCCCAGATCATCTCGCCCAGGCACTCCATGACCTCGTGGTGCGCGGCGTGCAGCGAGTTGCGCCGCGCCGCCAGCAGCGCGACGGCCTGGCGGATGCCGGTCGGCTGGTCGATGCTGCACTGCTCCTCGATCGACAGGTGCATCGACAGGTGCAGGAACGGGTTGGTGCGGCCGGCGTCGACGCGGTAGTCGGCCGCCAGCGCGGCCGGCAGGTCGGCGAGTTCGGCGTGATACTCGGCGTGCTCGGCGATCCAGCGTGTGGCGATCGCCTCCATCGCATCGACCGGGGCGCCGTCGCGGTACTTCGCGTAGGCGCCGCAGAAGAATCGTCTGACGTCGGTCTGATTCGGTTGGAACATCGCCGCATTGTCGCCGCGCGTCCTTGACCCGGTTTCCGACACGTCGATGAACATCACCACCGAACAGCTCTTCACCGCCGCCCGCACCCAGAACGGCTACCGCCCCGACCCCGTGCCCGACACCACGCTCGAGCAGCTCTACGAGCTGCTGAAGTGGGGCCCGACGGCGGTCAACGGCTGCCCGGCGCGTTTCGTCTTCGTGCGCACGCCCGAGGCGCGCGAGCGCCTGGCCGGGATCGTCAGCCCCGGCAACCGGCAGAAGGTGCTGGAAGCGCCGGTGACGGCGATCATCGGCATGGACCTGGCGTTCCACGACAAGCTGCCGCAGCTCTTCCCGCACGCCGACGCACGGGCCTGGTTCGCCGGCCACGACGCGCTGATCGCCGAGACGGCGCTGCGCAACTCCTCGCTGCAGGGCGCCTACCTGATCCTCGCGGCGCGTGCGCTCGGCCTGGACTGCGGGCCGATGAGCGGCTTCGACGCCGCCCGCGCCGACGCCGAGTACTGGGCCGGCACGACGGTGCGCACCAACTTCATCTGCACGCTGGGCCACGGCGACCCGGCCAAGGTCCACCCGCGGCTGCCGCGGCTGGCCTTTGCCGAGGCCTGCCGGCTGGTCTGAGGCGGGCGCCGCCGCGGCCGCTACCATCGCCGGCCAAACGGACAGCAGGAGGCACCGGATGCCGGTCATCGTCATCGCCAACCCCAAGGGCGGCGTCGGCAAGAGCACGCTGGCGACCAACGTCGCCGGCTGCCTGGCCGCGCACCGCGCGGCGGTGATGCTCGGCGACGTCGACCGGCAGCAGTCCTCGCGCCAGTGGCTGGCGCAGCGGCCGGCGGCGCTGCCGGCGATCCGCGGCTGGGACGTCGACCCGGGCGAGATCGTGCGCCCGCCCAAGGGCACGACGCACGTCGTGCTCGACACCCCGGCCGGCCTGCACGGCAAGCGCCTGGACGCGGTGCTGAAGATCGCCGACCGGATGCTGATCCCGCTGCAGCCGAGCCTGTTCGACATCCAGGCCACGCACGCCTTCGTGCAGGCGCTGCGCCAGCACAAGCGCGGCGCCGACCTGGCCGTCGGCGTGGTGGCGATGCGCGTGCGCGAGCACACGCTGGCCCACGAGCAGCTGCAGCATTACCTGCGCACGCTGCCGGTGCCGCTGGTCGCGTCGCTGCGCGACACGCAGAACTACGTGCAGCTCGCCGCCCGCGGGCTGACGCTGTGGGACGTGGCGCCCGGCCGCGTCGAGCGCGACCTGCAGCAGTGGGCGCCGCTGGTGGAGTGGCTGACCCGCTGAGGGCCTCGCGCGCGCCGGCCGCGCGGCGTCGTTCCCCGGGACGAGATACCCCAAAGAGTGGGTGAGCCCGCGCCTCGGGCGCCAGCCCAGAATCGCGCGGTTCGCATCCGCGACGTGGGGGGAGGGCCATGAAAGTCCTGCTGGTCGACGACCATCCTCTGATCCTCTCGGCCCTGCAGGCGGTCATCCGCGGGCTCGGCGACGACGTCGACGTGCACGGCGCGGCCACCGCCGAGGCCGCTCGCGAGGCCTTGCGCCAGGACGCCGACCGCGACCTCGTGCTGCTCGACCTGGCGCTGGGCGAGGACGACGGCTTCGAGGTGCTGGCCGAGTTCCGCGCCGCCTACCCCGAGCTGCCGGTGGTCGTGATCTCGGCCTCCGACCGTGCCAGCGACGTCATCCGCGCGATCGACCTCGGCGCGATGGGCTTCGTGCCCAAGCGTTCGTCGAACAAGGCGCTGTGCGAGGCGCTGCGCATGGTGATGTCCGGCGGCCTGTACGTGCCGCCCAACATGCTCGGGCTGGAGCCCCGGCCGGTGTCCGACGCGCCCGAGACCGTGCCCGGCGCGCTGCGCCTGGTGCCCGACGCGCCGCTGGGCGAGCGGGCGCGGCCCGAGCCGCACCAGGAGCCGCCGTCGCTGGCGCGCATCGGGCTGACGCCGCGCCAGGGCGAGGTGCTGGGCCTGCTGCTGAAGGGCCTGCCGAACAAGCTGATCGCGCGCGAGCTCGACCTGTCGGTCGAGACCGTCAAGGACCACGTCGCCGCGGTGCTGCGCGCGCTGGGCGTCAGCACGCGCACGCAGGCGGTTCTGGCGGTCAGCCAGATGATGCAGCGGCAGAACGGCTGGGTGCCGAAGGCGCCGCCGCGGCCATGACGGCCGTGGCCGCCGCCGTTCTCGTGCCGGCGCGGGTGGCGCCCGACGGCCGCGGCTCGCCCGCCGACCAGCTGCGCGCGCTGTACCACCTGGCGCCGGCGATGCTCGTCGGCTACGCCGTCGGCCTCGGCCTGGTGCTGATGACCTTCGGCGCGCTGTGCGACCGCCGCCTGCTGCTGGCCTGGGCCGGCGCGTTCTCGATCGTCTGGTCGCTGCGCCTGCTGCACTGCCTGCGCTGGCGCCGCCCCGATGCCGCCGACGACGAGCGGCTGATGTCCTGGCTGCGCAGCTGGAGCCTGCTGGTGCTCGCCCACGGCGCGCTCTGGGGGCTGGCCGCCTGGCTGTTCTGGGGCCTGGGCACGGACTATCACGCGACGGTGCTGCTGCTGGTGCTCTACAGCTTCTGCGTCGCCTCGGTGCAGATGCTCGCCACGCAGCCGCGCCTGTTCCTCGGCTACAACGCGCTGCTGCTCGGTGCCACGGTGCTGCGTGTGGCCACCGACACCGGGCGCGACAACCATCTGCAGCTGGCGGCGGTGATCGCGAGCCTGTTCGCCGTCACCTGGGTCATGGCGCGGGCCCACGGCGCCGCGCTGACCCAGGCGATCCGGCTGAAGAACCGCACCGCCGAGCTGGCCGCGCAGCTGCGTTTCGAGAAGGCCGAGGCCGAGGCGGCGCGGCGCGCGGCCGAGGCCGCCTCGCTGGCCAAGACACGCTTCTTCGCCGCCGCCAGCCACGACCTGCGCCAGCCGCTGCAGGCGATGTCGCTGTTCGTCGAGGCGCTGCGCCGGCGCCCGCAGGCGCCCGAGGCCGCGGCCCTGGTGCACGGCATCGACGCCTCGCTGGAGTCGCTGGACACGCTGTTCGGCGAGCTGCTGGACATCACGCGCATCGACGCCGGCGGCGTCGAGCCGCGGCCCGAGCGGCTGGAGATCCGGGCGCTGTACACGCGGCTGCGCCTGCATCTGGAGCCGCTGGCCGCGGAGAAGGGCCTCGCGCTGCGTTTTCGCGGCGAGCGCCACCTCGCCCACGCCGACCCGCTGCTCGTCGAGCGCGTGCTGCGCAACCTGCTCGGCAACGCGATCCGCTACACCGACGTCGGCGGCGTCCTGGTCGGCTGCCGCCGGCGCGGCGGCCGGCTGCTGCTGCAGGTCTGGGACACCGGCATCGGCATCGACGCGCAGAGCCTGCCACGCGTCTTCGACGAGTTCTTCCAGGTGCGCGGCATGCGTGCCGCCCCGGTGCCCGACGGCCCCGGCCTGGGGCTGGGCCTGGCGATCGTGCGCCGGCTGTGCTCTCTGATGGGCAGCGAGGTGCGCGTGCGCTCGCGGCCGGGCCGCGGCTCGGTGTTCTCGTTCACGCTGCCGGCGGGCGCTCAGACCGGCTGGTAGGCCAGACGCACGTAGATCGGCGCGAAGGCCTCGGCCTGCGTCACCTCGACGAGGTGCTCGCGCGACAGCTCCAGCATCGCGATGAAGGTCACGACCAGCACCGGCGTGCCGCGCGTGACGTCGAACAGCTCCTGGAACTCGACGAAGCGCTTGCCCTGCAGCCGGCGCAGCACGATGGTCATGAACTCGCGCACCGACAGCTGCTCGCGCGAGATCGTGTGGTGCTGGTGCAGCCGCGCGCGCTTCAGGATGTCGGCCCAGGCGGCGCGCAGGTCGTCGGGGTGCACGTCGGGGAAACGCGGCGCCAGCGCCTGCTCGACGTAGACCTGGGCGCGCAGGAAGTCGCGGCCCATCACCGGCAGCGCGTCCAGGCGCGCGGCGGCGAGCTTGATCTGCTCGTACTCGATGAGCCGGCGCACGAGCTCGGCGCGTGGATCCTCGGGTTCGCTGCCGTCGGCGTTCTTCTTCGGCGGCAGCAGCATGCGCGACTTGATCTCGATGAGCATCGCCGCCATCAGCAGGTACTCGCTGGCGAGCTCGAGATTGCGCCGCCGCAGCTGCTCGACGTAGTCCAGGTACTGGCGCGTGACGTCGGCCAGCGGGATGTCGAGGATGTTGAAGTTCTGCTTGCGGATCAGGTAGAGCAGCAGGTCCAGCGGGCCTTCGAAGGCCTCGAGGAAGACCTCCAGCGCATCCGGCGGGATGTAGAGGTCCTGCGGCAGCCGGAACAGCGGCTCGCCGTACAGGCGGGCGACGGCCACCTGATCCACGACGTCCTGCGCGGCCGGTTCGGCTGCCGCTTCCGCGGTCGGCAGCGCCTCGGGCAGGGCGGGCGTGTCCAAGGGCGCTTCAGCGTCCCTTGGACTGGTAGACGTAGGGCTGCTGCGGCACGCGCGCCTGGCGCCAGGCCTGCTGCGCCTCGCGGTCGATCGCCTTGTCCCACAGCAGCGCACGGCCGGCGCGCTGTTCGTCCTCCAGCGTCGGGCGCTGCTCCTTCAGCTTGGCGATGAAGTCGGTGACGTCGGAGGTGTAGGGCTTGCGGAAGAACGGCGGCATGGTCGGTGCGGAAGCGACAATTCGGTCGATCCATGAGTTTACCGGCCGGGCCGCTTCCGCGCCCGCCACGCCCGAGGACAGGCATGAGGGAGATCGAGCTGAAGTTCCAGATTCCGGCCGCCGCGCGCGACCGGGTGCAGCGTGCCGTCGCGACGAAGACCGCGCGTGTGCTGCCGCTGGCCGCCGCCTACGCCGACACCGCCGACGAGCGCCTGGCGCGTGCCGGCTTCGCGTTGCGCCTGCGGCGCGAGGGCACACGCTGGGTGCAGACCCTCAAGGGCCGCGGCGACGGCCTGATGGACCGCCTGGAGCACGAGATCGAGCTGCCCGACACCGACGCCGCGCCGGTGCTGGACCCGGCGCGCCACGCCGGCACGCCGGCCGGCGACGCGCTGGCGCGGCTGCTGGCCGACGGTGCGCCGCTGGTCGAGCGCTACCGCACCGAGATCGTGCGCGTGGCGCGCCGCGTGCGCAGCGGTGCCGCCTTCGTCGAGATCGCGCTCGACGAAGGCCGCATCGTCGCCGGCGAGCGCAGCGCCGCGGTCTGCGAGATCGAGTTCGAGCTGCTGTCGGGCCCGCCGTCCGGGCTGCTGGCGCTGGCCGCGCAGTGGGTGGTGCGCCACGGCCTGTGGCTGGACGTGCGCACCAAGGCCGAACGCGGCACGCGCCTGGCGCGCGGCCTGGAGCGGGTGCCGGCGCTGCATGCCGAGCCGATGCGGCTGCGGCCGCGCCCGACGACGACCCAGGCCTTCGGCGCGATGCTGCAGTCGGCGCTGCAGCAGGTGCTGCCCAACGCCGCCGAGCTGGCCTCGGGCAGCGGCGACGCCGAGACGCTGCACCAGCTGCGGGTCGGCCTGCGCCGGCTGCGCAGCGCGCTGCGTGTGTTCGCGCCCTGGGCGCCCGACGAGGCCGCCGCGCGGGCGCTGGAGCAGGCGCTGGCCGAACCCTTCGCGGCGCTGGGCGCGGCGCGCGATGCCGACGTCGCCGCCGCCGGCCTGC
>NZ_AEWG01000097.1 GCF_000190375.1 Rubrivivax benzoatilyticus JA2 = ATCC BAA-35 | reverse complement strand
GAACCGGCGGCTCCGGCCGAGCCCGCCGGCAAGGTCATCAAGTCGCCGATGGTCGGCACCTTCTACCGCGCCGCCAGCCCGGGCGCCAAGCCGTTCGCCGACGTCGGCCAGCAGATCAAGGAAGGCGAGCCGGTCTGCATCATCGAGGCGATGAAGATCATGAACGAGATCGAGGCCGACTGCGCCGGGCGCATCGTGCGCATCCTGTGCGAGAACGGCCAGCCGGTCGAGTTCGGCCAGCCGCTGTTCATCGTCGAGTAAGCGCGACCGCCGTGTTCAAGAAGATCCTCATTGCGAACCGGGGCGAGATCGCCCTGCGCATCCAGCGGGCCTGTCGCGAGATGGGCATCAAGTCGGTCGTCGTCTACTCCGAGGCCGACCGCGAGGCCAAGTACGTCAAGCTCGCCGACGAGGCGGTCTGCATCGGCCCGGCGCCGTCGGCCCAGAGCTACCTCAACATGCCGGCGATCATCTCGACGGCCGAGGTCACCGACGCCGAGGCGATCCACCCCGGCTACGGCTTCCTGAGCGAGAACGCCGACTTCGCCGAGCGTGTCGAGAAGAGCGGCTTCGTCTTCATCGGCCCGACGCCCGAGGCGATCCGCATGATGGGCGACAAGGTGTCGGCCAAGCAGGCGATGCTGCGCGCGGGCGTGCCCTGCGTGCCCGGCACCGACGGCGCACTGCCCGAGGACCCGAAGGAGATCATCCGCCAGGCGCGCGCCATCGGCTACCCGGTGATCATCAAGGCCGCCGGCGGCGGCGGCGGCCGCGGCATGCGCGTCGTGCACACCGAGGCCGCGCTGCTCAACGCCGTGCAGACGACGCGCACCGAAGCCGGTGCCGCCTTCGGCAACCCGGCCGTCTACATGGAGAAGTTCCTGGAGAACCCGCGTCACGTGGAGATCCAGGTGCTGGCCGACAACTACCGCAACGCGGTCTGGCTCGGCGAGCGCGACTGCTCGATGCAGCGCCGCCACCAGAAGGTCATCGAGGAAGCGCCCGCGCCGAACATCCCGCGGCGCATCGTCGACCGCGTCGGCGAACGCTGCGCGGCGGCGTGCAAGAAGATCGGCTACCGCGGCGCCGGCACTTTCGAGTTCCTGTACGAGAACGGCGAGTTCTTCTTCATCGAGATGAACACGCGCGTGCAGGTCGAGCACCCGGTGACCGAGCTGGTGACCGGCATCGACATCGTGCAGATGCAGATCCGCATCGCCGCCGGCGAGAAGCTGCCGTTCGCCCAGCGCAACATCCAGCTGCGCGGCCACGCGATCGAGTGCCGGATCAACGCCGAGGACCCGTACAAGTTCACGCCGTCGCCGGGCCGCGTGACGATGTGGCACCCGCCGGGCGGCCCGGGCGTGCGCGTCGACTCGCATGCCTACACGAACTACTACGTGCCGCCGAACTACGACTCGATGATCGGCAAGGTCATCGTGCACGGCGACACGCGCGAGCAGGCGCTGGCGCGCATGCGCAGCGCGCTCAGCGAGACCGTGGTCGAGGGCATCCAGACCAACATCCCGCTGCACCGCGAGCTGATGCTGGACGCCAAGTTCGTCGAAGGCGGCACCAGCATCCATTACCTGGAAGGCTGGCTCGCGCAACACAAGCGATGATCCGCTGATGATGTTTGAACTGGTGTTGCGGGCGCCCGAGGCGCTGGTGGAAGCCGTCTCCGACGCGCTGTCCGACGACCTGGACGCGCTGTCGGTCTCGGTCGAGGACGCCGACGCCGGCACCGACGCCGAGCAGGCGCTGTTCGGCGAGCCGGGCATGCCGGCGCCGCGCCCGGGCTGGGACCGCTCGACGCTGCGCGCCCTGTTCGAGGACGAGGCCGCGGCCGAACGTGCGGCGACGCTGCTGCTGGCGCAGGACTGGACCGAGGGCCTGTCGCTGCAGGCGCTCGAGCCGGTGGCCGAGCAGGACTGGGTGCGCATCACGCAGTCGCAGTTCGGCCCGGTCGAGATCACGCCCAGCTTCTGGATCGTGCCGAGCTGGCACGAGCCGCCGGCCGCCGCCGAGCGCGTGATCCGGCTCGATCCGGGCCTGGCCTTCGGCACCGGCACGCACCCGACGACCCGCATGTGCCTGCGCTGGATCGCCACGAACGCCCGGCCGTGGAGCCGCGTGCTCGACTACGGCTGCGGCTCGGGCATCCTGGCGATCGCGGCGGCGCTGCACGGCGCGGCGGCGGTCGACGCGGTCGACATCGACCCGGCTGCCGTCGACTCGACACGCGCCAACGCCACGGCCAACGGCGTGACGCTGAACGCCGGCCTGCCGGACGCGGCCGGCGGCGCCTACCCGCTGGTGCTGGCCAACATCCTGGCCACGCCGCTGAAGCTGCTGGCGCCGCTGCTGGCCGGCTTCGTCGCGCCGGGCGGCTCGCTGGTGCTGGCCGGCATCCTGGAGCGCCAGGCCGACGAGCTGAAGGCGGCTTACGCGCCGTTCCTGACGCTCGAAGTGAGCGACCGCGAGGACGGCTGGATCCTGATGACGGCAACGCGCATGGCATGATCGACGCATGACGCTCGCCGCCCGGTGCCCGTCCTGCGGTACCGTCTTCCGTGTGGTGCAGGACCAGCTTCGGGTCTCCGACGGCTGGGTTCGCTGCGGCCGCTGCGGCGAGGTCTTCAACGCGATCCAGAACCTCGTCGACCTCGACGTCGAGACGCCGCCGACACCCCCCGACCGTCTGACCCGGAGCCGCCCGCAGCGCCGGCCGTCGACAGCCGTCCGGCGATCGACGCCGGGCCGGCAGACGAGCCCGACCCCGAACCCGCGCCCGAGACCGGTGCGACGCCGCCGGCCGAGCCGACGCACGCCGAGACCGTGCTGCTCGAACGCCATGCCGGCCTCGACGAGCCGCACCGGGAGGCGCCCGAGGATTGGGCCCCGGCCGCGACGGCCGACACCCCGCCCGAGGCGGCAGACGCCGAGCCCGTGGCCGCCGTGACCGAACCGGACACGCCACCGGCCGCGGCCGCCGAGGAGCCCAAACCCGCCTTCCTGCGCCACGCCGAACGCCGCGAGCGCTGGCGCCGGCCGCGCGTGCGCGCCGCGCTGGCCGCCCTCTGCGTCGCCGGGGCCGCCGGCCTCGCGCTGCAGGCCGCCTACGAGTACCGCGACTTCGTCGCCGCCCGATGGCCGGCCACGCAGCCGCTGCTGGAGGCCTTGTGCCAGGCACCGGACTGCACGATCGCGCCCCCGCGCTCGATCGAAGGCCTGAGCGTCGAGAGCAGCGGCCTGGTGCGCGTCGAAGGCACGGCGATGTACCAGCTGCAACTGCTGCTGCGCAACCGCTCGGCGCTGCCGCTGGCGGTGCCGGCGCTGGACCTGACGCTGTCCGACAGCCGCGGCGGCATCGTCGCGCGCCGCGTCATCACGCCGGCCGAGGCCGGCATCGCCACGCCGGCGGTCGCGCCGGCAGCCGAAATGCCGATCCAGGTCACGCTGACGGCCGCCGGCAAGCCGGTGGCCGGCTATACGATCGAGATCTTTTACCCCTGAGCCTGCGCGCCGCGCGCGCGCCACTTCCCCGGAGTCTCCTATGCCCGCGTTGATCTGCGGATCGCTCGCCTTCGACACCATCACGACCTACCCCGGCCGCTTCGCGGAGCAGATCCTGCCGGAGCAGATGCACATCCTGAACCTGTCGTTCCTGGTGCCGACGCTGCGGCGCGAGTTCGGCGGCTGCGCCGGCAACATCGCCTACACGCTGCAGGCGCTGGGCGGCGAGGCGGTGGTCATGGCCGCGCTCGGCAACGACGGCGCCGACTACCTCGCGCGCATGAAGGGCTGGGGCGCCGACACCTCGCTGGTGATGGTCGACGAAGCCTCGTACACGGCGCAGGCGATGATCATCACCGACGTCCAGAACAACCAGATCACCGCCTTCCACCCGGGCGCGATGCAAAACGCGCACCTGGCCAAGGTGCCGGCGCGCGCCGACCTGAAGATCGGCATCATCTCGCCCGACGGCCGCGAGGCGATGGGCGAACACGCCGAGCAGATGCACGCCGCCGGCATCCCGTTCATCTTCGATCCGGGCCAGCAGCTGCCGATGTTCGACGGCCCGGCGCTGCGGCGCATGGTCGAGATCGCGAGCTGGGTCGCCGTCAACGACTACGAAGGCCGCATCCTCTGCGAACGCATCGGCACCGACCTCGCCGGCCTGTCGCGCTCGAACCTGAAGGGTGTCGTCGTGACGCTGGGCGAACGCGGCTGCGAGATCTGGACCGACGGCGAACGCCGCGAGGTGCCGGGCGTGGCCGCCGCCGGGATCGTCGACCCGACCGGCTGCGGCGACTCCTTCCGCGCCGCCCTGCTTTACGGCCTGGAACGCGGCTGGGACCTGGAACGCTGCGCCGCGCTGGGCAACCGCATCGGCGCACTGAAGATCGCCAGCAAGGGCGGCCAGAACCACGTCGTCGACCGCGCCGCGCTGGGCCTCTGACGCCCGCCGCGCAGGCATGAAAAAGCCCGGCCGAGGCCGGGCTTGCAGACCACGACACCGGCCGCCTCGAGCGGCCGGTTCGTCATCAGGGCTTGTTGCCGGTCGGGAACGGCCAGGCGGCCGCCGGGCTCAGCGTCGTCTTGGCGGCCGGCGCGGGCGCCGCCGCCGGCGCAGGTTCGGCCTTCTTCGGCGCGGCCTTCTTCTTGGCCGGGGCCTTGGGCTCGGCCGCCTTCGGCGCCGGGGCCGCAGCCTTCTTCACGGTCGCCGCCTTCTTGGCCGGCGCCGCCGCCTTCTTCGCGGGGGCGGCCTTCTTCGCCGGAGCCGCCGCCTTCTTGGCCGGCGCTGCCGCCTTCTTCGCCGGAGCCGCCGCCTTCTTGGCCGGCGCTGCAGCCTTCTTCGCCGGCGCCGCGGCCTTCTTCGCCGGCGCCGCCGCCTTCTTCACCGCAGCGGCCTTCTTCGCCGGGGCGGCCGCCTTCTTCGCCGCAGCGGCCTTCTTGGCCGGCGCCGCCGCCTTCTTGACCGCGGCGGCCTTCTTCGCCGGCGCAGCCTTCTTGGCCGGCGCAGCGGCCTTCTTCTCAGCCACGACCTTCTTGGCCGGAGCCGCCTTCTTTGCCGGCGCGGCCTTCTTGGCGGGCGCCTTCTTCGCAGTTGCCATCACGATCTCCTTGATCAAGTTGCAAAGAGCACCGCGCCGTCATGAGCGGCACGGCAATCCGTCGTCCGGCGTTCTGACGCCCGGCTGGGGCCGGGCACTCGCCCCGGTACGACGAATGGGGCAGCGGCCACGGGACGGCGCATCTGGCGGCGCTGTTCCCGGACCGCGGATGTGAAACGTCGCACGGGCCCCGCGAAGGCACCGTGCGACGGCAGCGGGCCGTGGCCCGCCGGGTTCGGGGAGCGGCGTTTCCCGCTCAATCCCATGACAGAGCGCCACCGCTCTGGTAGTCGATGACGCGGGTCTCGAAGAAGTTGCGCTCCTTCTTCAGGTCGATCATCTCGCTCATCCACGGGAACGGGTTCTCCTCGTTCGGGAAGAGCGCCTCCAGGCCGATCTGCGTCGCGCGCCGGTTGGCGATGTAGCGCAGGTAGCCCTTGAACATCGACGCGTTCATGCCGAGCACGCCGCGCGGCATCGTGTCCTCGGCGTAGCGGTACTCGAGCTCGACGGCGCGCTCGAACAGCGCGCGGATCTCGGCCTTGAACGCCGGCGTCCACAGCTGCGGGTTCTCGAGCTTGATCTGGTTGATCAGGTCGATGCCGAAATTGCAGTGCATCGACTCGTCGCGCAGGATGTACTGGTACTGCTCGGCCGCGCCGGTCATCTTGTTCTGCCGGCCCAGCGCCAGGATCTGCGTGAAGCCGACGTAGAAGAACAGGCCTTCCATCAGGCAGGCGAAGACGATCAGGCTCTTCAGCAGCGTCTGGTCGGCCTCGGGCGTGCCGGTGCTGAAGGCCGGGTCCATGATCGCGTCGATGAACGGGATCAGGAACTCGTCCTTGTCGCGGATCGCCGCGACCTCGTGATAGGCGTTGAAGATCTCGCCTTCGTCCAGCCCCAGCGACTCGACGATGTACTGGTAGGCGTGGGTGTGGATCGCTTCCTCGAAGGCCTGGCGCAGCAGGAACTGGCGGCACTCGGGCGCGGTGATGTGCCGGTAGGTGCCGAGCACGATGTTGTTGGCGGCCAGCGAGTCGGCGGTGACGAAGAAGCCGAGGTTGCGCTTGACGATGCGGCGCTCGTCCTCGGTCAGGCCGTTCGGGTCCTTCCAGAGCGCGATGTCGCGGCTCATGTTCACTTCCTGCGGCATCCAGTGGTTGGCGCAGGTGGCGAGGTACTTCTCCCAGGCCCACTTGTACTTGAACGGAACCAGCTGGTTCACGTCGGTCTGGCCGTTGATGATGCGCTTGTCAGCGACGTTGACGCGCCGCGTGTGGGCCGTCGCGGCGGGGCGCGAAACCGGCGAGGCATTCGTGGCCGCGACGCTTCGTGCGGCGGTGTCCGACGGGGGCGTCATCGCCACAGGGGCGATCGCCGGGGTGCTGCGTACTTCGTCTTCCCAGACCAGCATGTGTGGACGTCCTGTTGTTGAATTATCGAGGGCTTGCTCGGGATCACCAAGCACTAGTTGCCATGGGTGCGCATTCGGTGAACGCATGAGGTTCCGAAGAATGCGCACTTCGAGCGTTAGACGCTCCGAAGCCTTACTGGCAGGCCTCGCAATCGGGGTTGTCGATCGAGCAGAAGCGCACGTCGCTCGCGGGCTCGGCGGCCGCGGCGGCTTCCAGCCCGCCATGGCGCGGCACGGCGTTCATCGCGCCCGGCGCCACGGTGCTCTTCTCGGCGTGCGTCGCGCTCATCGTGCGCAGGTAGTAGGTGGTCTTCAGGCCGCGTGTCCACGCCAGCTTGTAGATCTCGTCGAGCTTCTTGCCCGAAGCGCCGGCCATGTAGATGTTCAGCGACTGCGCCTGGTCGATCCACTTCTGGCGCCGCGCCGCGGCCTCGACGAGCCAGCGTGCGTCGACCTCGAAGGCGGTGGCGTAGAGCTGCTTCAGTTCGTCGGGCACGCGGTCGACGGCGCGCAGCGAACCGTCGAAGTGCTTCAGGTCCATCACCATCACGTCGTCCCACAGCCCCAGGCGCTTCAGGTCGCGCACCAGGTACTCGTTGACGACGGTGAACTCGCCCGACAGGTTGCTCTTCACCGAGAGGTTGCCGAAGCAGGGTTCGATCGAGGCGTCGACGCCGATGATGTTGGAGATCGTCGCCGTCGGCGCGATCGCCACGCAGTTGGAGTTGCGCATGCCGTGCACGGCGATGCGCGCACGCAGCGCCGCCCAGTCCAGCGTCTCGCTGCGGTCGACCTCGACGTGGCCGCCGCGCTCGGCGGCCAGCAGGTCGAGCGTGTCCTGCGGCAGCACGCCGCGGTCCCACAGCGAACCGCGGTAGCTGGAGTAGCGCCCGCGCTCCTCGGCCAGCTCGCTCGACGCCCAGTAGGCGTGGTAGCACAGCGCTTCCATCGAGCGGTCGGCGAACTCGACCGCGGCGTCGCTGGCGTAGGGCAGGCGCAGCTGGTACAGGCAGTCCTGGAAGCCCATCAGGCCCAGGCCGACCGGACGGTGGCGCAGGTTGGCGTCGCGCGCCTTCTTGACCGCGTAGTAGTTGATGTCGATGACGTTGTCGAGCATGCGCATCGCCGTCGACACCGTGCGCTTCAACTTGGCCTGGTCGATGCCGCCGCCGGCGACGTGCTGCGCCAGGTTGATCGAGCCGAGGTTGCAGACCGCGATCTCGCCGGCGCTGGTGTTCAGGGTGATCTCGGTGCACAGGTTGCTGGAGTGCACGACACCGACGTGCTGCTGCGGGCTGCGCAGGTTGCAGGCGTCCTTGAACGTGATCCACGGATGCCCGGTCTCGAAGAGCATCGTCAGCATCTTGCGCCACAGGTCGCGCGCCGGCAGGCGCTTGAACGGACGGATCTCGCCGCGGTCGGCCTTGCGCTCGTAGGCCACGTAGGCCTGCTCGAAGGCAGCGCCGAACTTGTCGTGCAGGTCGGGGCACGACGAAGGCGAGAACAGCGTCCAGTCGCCGCCTTCCATCACGCGCTTCATGAACAGGTCCGGGATCCAGTTCGCGGTGTTCATGTCGTGCGTGCGCCGGCGGTCGTCGCCGGTGTTCTTGCGCAGTTCGAGGAACTCCTCGATGTCCAGGTGCCAGGTCTCGAGATACGCGCAGACCGCGCCCTTCCTCTTGCCGCCCTGGTTGACGGCCACCGCGGTGTCGTTGACGACCTTCAGGAAGGGCACGACACCCTGGCTCTTGCCGTTGGTGCCCTTGATGTGGCTGCCCAGCGCACGCACCGGGGTCCAGTCGTTGCCCAGGCCGCCGGCGAACTTGGACAGCAGCGCGTTCTCCTTCAGCGCCTCGTAGATGCCTTCGAGGTCGTCGGACACCGTCGTCAGGTAGCAAGACGACAGTTGCGAACGCCGCGTGCCGCTGTTGAACAGCGTCGGCGTCGAGGACATGAAGTCGAAGCTGGAGAGCACGTCGTAGAACTCGATCGCACGCGCCTCGCGGTCGATCTCGTTGAGCGCCAGGCCCATCGCGACACGCATGAAGAAGGCCTGCGGCAGCTCGATGCGCCGGCCGTCGACGTGCAGGAAGTAGCGGTCGTACAGCGTCTGCAGGCCGAGGTAGTCGAACTGCAGGTCGCGCTCGGGCTTCAGCGCCGCGCCCAGGCGGGCGAGGTCGAAGCGCTGCAGCTCCTCGTCGAGCAGTTCGGCCTGCACGCCCTGGCGCACGTACGCGGGGAAGTACTCGGCGTAACGCGCGGCCATCGCCTCGGGGCGCACGTCGGCGCCGAGGATCTCGCGGCGGATCGTGTGCAGCAGCAGGCGCGCGGTGGCGCGCGTGTAGGCCGGGTCCTTCTCGATCAGCGTGCGCGAGGCGAGGATCGCCGCCTTGTAGACCTCGTCCAGCGGCACGCCGTCGTAGAGGTTGCGGCGCGTCTCGGCGAGGATGGGCTCGGCACGCACGTCCTCGCCCAGACCGGCGCAGGCCTGCTCGACCAGCGAACGCAGCGCGTCCAGATCCAGCGGCAGGCGCTGGCCGCCGTCCACGACGTGCAGCTCGGGCGCCGCCGGCTGGGGCGCCGCGGCCTGGCGCGACCGCTCCTGCGCACGGCGCTCGCGGTAGAGCACGTAGGCGCGCGCGACCTCGTGGTGGCCGCCGCGCATCAGGCCGAGTTCCACGTGGTCCTGCACGTCCTCGATGTGGAAGGTGCCGCCGCCCGGGCGCGAACGCACCAGCGCCCGCACGACACCTTCGGTCAGCTGGTCCACCGTCTCGCGCACGCTGGCCGAGGCCGCACCCTGCGCGCCGTGCACGGCCAGGAAGGCCTTCATCAGCGCGACGGCGATCTTGTTGGGCTCGAAGGCGACGACCGAGCCGTTGCGGCGGATGATCTGGTAGCCGCTGACGGACGCGGCGGCCGGGATGGCGGCGGCGCTTCGAGCGGGCACGACGGCCTCGGTCGCGGACGACTGGACTGCTTGCATGGGGTTCCCCTGTCGGTGTGGTGGGCGGAAGGCTGGGCGCGCTTTCGGCGCGGCGCGGCCGGGGAGGACCGCGGCACGGGCCGCACGCCGCAGCCCCCGGGGAAGCGGCCGACGGCGCCGGAGCACGACGCGAGCAGACACTATATCTAGCGCCACCAAAGCCTGCAATGCACTAGGAATAGCGTCCGCATGCGTGGAATCCCGCACCAGGAGCGGGCCGCGAGGCACCCTCGTGGAGCACCACGGGCGCACCTTCGAGAGACTGGCGGGCGAAGCCGAGAGAGGCGGCTCAGCCGACGGCCGGCGCCACGCGCAGCGCGGGTGCGCGCACGGCCAGCAGCCGCGCCAGACGCGGCCAGTCGAAGCCTGCGCCAGGGTCGTGCTTGCGCCCCGGCGCGACATGCTCGTGGCCGGTCAGCTCGGCCAGCGGATAGGCGCGCGCCAGCGCCGGCAGCAGCCGCGCCAGGCGGGCGTACTGCGCGGTCTCGAAAGGTTGGCCTTCCAGCCCTTCGAGCTCGATGCCGATCGACCAGTCGTTGCAGTTCTCGCGCCCGCGCCACACCGAACGCCCGGCATGCCAGGCGCGATCGTCGCAGGACACGAACTGCAGCAACCCGCCGCCGCGGCGGATGACGAAGTGCGCCGACACCTGCAGCCCGCGCAGCCGGTCGTAGTACGGGTGGGCGTCGCAGTCCAGCGTGTTCGTGAACAGGCGTTCGATGGCGTCACCGCCGTACTCGCCCGGCGGCAGGCTGATCGAGTGCAGCACCACCAGCGAGACCGCCGTGCCCGGTGGCCGCGGGCCGAAGTTGGGCGACGGGACGACCCGCGCGCCGGCGTACCAGCCGTCGCGCCAGTGACGCGGCGAGCCCGCCACTCAGTCGTCGCCGCTGCCGATGCCCAGCCGCGCCATGCGGTAGCGCATCTGGCGCAGCGACAGCCCGAGGCTGGCGCCGGCGGCGGTGCGGTTGTAGCGGTGGCGCTCGAGCGCACGCTCGAGGATCTCGCGCTCGACCTGGTCGAGGTAGGCCGCGAGGTCGTCGGGCAGCGGCACCTCGGCCGGCGCCGGCCGCAGCGGCGCTGGCGCCGGCGGCTCCAGTTCCTGGTGCCCGGAGTCGGCGAACACGGCTTCCGGCAACCCGAGGTCGCGGCACTCGACGACGCTGCCGCCGGCCAGCGTGACGGCACGGTGCAGCAGGTTCTCCAGCTCGCGCACGTTGCCGGGGAAGGCGTAGCGCGAGAGGTGCGCCAGCGCCTGGGCCGACAGCACCGGCGGCGGCGACACCCCGGCGTCGCCGGCGATGCGCTCGAGCACCGCGGCGGCGATCGCCGGCAGGTCCTCGAGCCGCTCGCGCAGCGGCGGCACGACGATCTCGATGACGTTCAGGCGGTAGAACAGGTCCTGGCGGAAACGCCCGGCATGCACCTCGGCCGAAAGGTCCTTGTGGGTGGCGCTGACGATGCGCACGTTGACCGACTGCTCGGCGACCGCACCCAGCGGCCGCACCGCACGCTCCTGCACCGCGCGCAGCAGCTTGCTCTGCATCGCCAGCGGCAGGTCGCCGATCTCGTCGAGGAACAGCGTGCCGCCCTGCGCGGCCTGGAAGAAGCCTTCGCGGTCCTCGACGGCGCCGGTGAAGGCGCCTCGGCGGTAGCCGAAGAACTCGGCTTCGAGCAGCGACTCCGGGATCGCGCCGCAGTTCACCGCGACGAAGGGCATCGCGTGGCGCGGCGACAGCTCGTGGATCGCGCGCGCGACCAGTTCCTTGCCGGTGCCCGACTCGCCGTGCACCAGCACCGGCGCCATGCTGCGGGCGACCTTGCCGACCAGGCTGCGCACCTGCTGCAGCGCGGCCGACTCGCCGGCCATGCGCTCCAGCGCGCGGCGCGGCGGCAGCGTGTGGCGCGCGTCGGCCGGTCGCGCCGCACGCGCGCCGTCGGTCGCCGGCGTGCGCCCCAGCGCCGACGCGACGACGGCGCGGAACTGACGCAGGTCGACCGGCTTGGTGAGGTAGTCGTAGGCGCCGGCCTTCAGCGCCTCGACGGCGTTCTCGGCCGAGCCGTAGGCGGTGATGACGATGCCCTTCTCGCCGCGCCCGGCATCCTCCAGCCGGCGCAGCAGGTCCAGCCCGGTGCCGTCGGGCAGACGCATGTCGGTGATCAGCAGCTGGAAGCGGCGCGACTGCAGCGCGGCCCAGGCTTCCGCGACGGTCTCGGCGCTCTCGACGTCGTAACCCTCGCGCAGCAGCGTCAGCTCGTAGAGCGTGCGCAGGTCGGGCTCATCGTCGACGACGAGCAATCGGGGCGGCGTGGCGGCGCTCACGGGGTCAGTTGCAGCGGGGAGTCGGCTGCCGGCAGCGGGCAGCGTTTCATCGTGACGACGAACTCGTTGCGGGCACCGACGTCGGCCTCGCGCCGGCGGTAGCCGATGCTCGCGCCGTAGCGCTCGCAGAGCTCGCGGCAAATATACAGGCCGAGGCCGGCGCCACGGCTGCGCGTCGAGAAGAACGGCTCGAAGATGTAAGGCTCGACCTCCGGCGCGATCGCCGGCCCGTCGCTGGCGACGACCAGCTGGGCCTGGGTCTCGGACAGCGCGAAGAGCTGCAGCCGGATCGCCGCCGGGGCCTCGCTGGCGTGGCGGCGGGCGTTGTCGAGCAGGTTGACGAGCACCCGGCGCAGGTGCTCGGGATCGAAGCCGACACCCAGCGGCGCCTCCGGCAGCTCGACACGCAGCCGGCTGGCATGGCCGAGCGGCAGCGAGGCCGTCGCGGCCCAGTCGGCGGCGGCACAGCCGACCTCGGCGGTGGCGTCCAGCGGCACCGGCACGGCCTGCGGGCCGCCCGGCGCCAGCTCCATGACGTCGTCGACGATGCGCTTGAGCCGGTCGACGTTGTCCGCGACGATGCGCGCCAGGCGCCGCTGCGCGGGCGCGAGCTCGTCTTCCAGCAGCAGGGCGTTGGCCTGGGAGATCGCGGCCAGCGGGTTGCGGATCTCGTGCGCGATGCCGGCCGACACGCGACCCATCGCCGCCAGCTTCTCCTGCTGCAGCCGGGCCTGGGCGATGCGCACGTCCTCCAGCAGCAGCACGCACAGCGGCTCGCCGGGCCCGCCCTCGGCCGGCGAGCGCCCGCGCACGAAACGCACGCGCAGGCGCAGCGTGCGCGGCACACCGCCGTCGAAGGCCAGCGTGACCTCGCGTCCGGCCTCGGGCCACTGGCGCTCGGCCAGCGCCTGGGACACCGAGCGCGCGAGCGGCGCCCAGCTCGCCCGCGTCTCCAGGCCGAACGGCGCCGGCGGGCTCAGCCCGGCGTCGACCAGCAGCGCACGCGCCGCCGGGTTGGCGGCGCGCACGCGCAGCCGCCCGTCGACGACCAGCACGCCGTCGACCATCTCCTCGATCACCAGCCGGTTGAGCTGGGCCTGCTGGCGCGCCAGCTCGAGGCTGCCGCGAGCGGCCTGCTCCTCGCGCGCCAGGCGCGCCGACAGCTCGCCCGACAGCAGCGCGATGACGAACAGGCCCAAGCCGGCCAGGCCGGACTGCAGCAGCGAGCCGGCGAGTTCGAGGTCGTCCCAGCCGCCGCGCGAGACGCCGGCCAGCAGCAGCAGCGCGACGCCGGCGGCGGTGCCCAGCGCCACCAGGCGCGGCCCGACGACACCGGCCATCAGCACCGGCAGCACCAGCAGTGCCGAGTAGTTGACCGGGCCGCCGCTGCCACCCAGGTGCAGCGCCCCGAAGGTGACGAGGTCGACCCCGACGGTGGCCAGCCACTGCCGCCGGCGCAGCATCGGCGAGGCCACCGGCGTGGTCAGCGGCTGGAAACGCGGCAGCAGCCACAGCGCGATCGCCTGCACCGCGTAGGCGATGCAGATCAGCGTCAGCGGCAGCGACAGGCGCGCGCCGAGCAGGTTGCCGGCGCCCTGCACCGCCACCAGCGCGATGCCGAAGGCCGCGCGCACCGCGGCATAGGTGCGGTGGATGCGCGCCAGCGCGCTGTCCTCGGCGCCGATGACACGCTGCGACCACAGCGAGCGCAGGCGCTGGTCGATCTCCTGGTTGCCGCTGGCGGCCCAGTTCGGGTCGAAGCTGGACTCGTGGCCGAACCACGAGGACTCCGCATGCGGCGGCGTCGCCCGCCGGTCGCCCTGGCGCCGATCGCCCTGCCGACGGTCCTGCGCCGGCGCGTCCATCCGCGGCCTAGCGCGGCCCGGCGAGGCGGTGCGCCTCGCTGCAGTAGCGGCGGCCGGCGACGTCGGCGAGCGCCTCGTCGGCCGGCAGGTGCACGCCACAGCGGGCGCATTCGACCATCTCCTGCGGCTGCGCCGGCGCCGCGGCGCCGCGGGCGCGCCGGGCCGGCGCCGCAGCCTCGCGGCCACGACCGCGGCCGAACATCAGCCAGAGCACGAAGCCGACGACGGCGATGACGAGCAGGTACTTCACGCCGGCGGCCGCCCCAGCAGCACCTCGAAGACGAAGCGCGAGCCGGCATACGCCAGCAGCAGCAGCACCGCGCCGACATAGACCCAGCGCGTGGCCTGGCGGCCGCGCCAGCCCTGGCGGTGGCGGCCGACGAGCAGCGCCGCGAACACCGCCCAGCCGAGCAGCGAGAACACCACCTTGTGGTCCCAGCGCCAGCCAACCGAGGTCAGCGCGCCCAGCGCGATCGTCGCCGTCAGCACCGAGAAGCCGGCCTCGACGAAGCGGAAGGTCAGGCGCTCGAGCAGCAGCAGCGGCATGCCGGTGCGCGCCTGGTGGATGCCGGAGTGCTCGCGCAGCCGGCGCTCGCTGGCGTCGAGCATCATCGCGTGCACGACCGCGGCGCCGAACAGGCTGTACGAGCCGACACCGAGCGCGAAGTGCAGCGGCGCCAGCGGCGAGTGGTACTGGTGCGGCTCGCCCGGGAACAGCGCCGCCAGCACGACGACGACCGCACCGCAGACCGCCAGCCAGCGACGCACCGCCGGCAGCGGCATGAAGCGGTTCTCCACCGTGTGCACCGCCATCACCAGCCAGACCGTCAGCGACAGCACCGGGCCGAAACCGACCCGTGCACCGGGCACCTCCTGGCCGATGCCGCCGATGTCGAGCACCAGCGCCGCGAGGTGGGCGATCCAGCCGACGTGCAGCGCGGCGATCCAGATGCGGCCCGACTTGGCCAGGGGCAGCGCGGCGACAACGTAGCCGGCGATCGCCAGCAGCGCGACGAACAGCGGCAGGCCACCGCTCACCACGGGAGAGGCACTCGATAGAATCATGCTGACAGTGTACTTTTTGCAGGCCGTTCCCGGCCTGAAGCGGCGATGGCCTCGAACCTATCAGACCGGCTTTCGAGGCTGGTCAAGACGATGCGCGGCCAGGCCCGCATCACCGAAGGCAACGTGCAGGACATGCTGCGCGAAGTGCGCATGGCCCTGCTCGAGGCCGACGTCGCGCTGCCGGTGGTGCGCGACTTCATCGCCCGCGTCAAGGACAAGGCGCTCGGCCAGGAGGTCGCCGGCTCGCTGAACCCGGGCCAGGCCCTGGTCGGCATCGTCCACAAGGAACTCGCCGCGACGATGGGCGACGGTGTCGCCGACCTGAACCTCGCGGTCCAGCCGCCGGCGGTCATCCTGATGGCCGGCCTGCAAGGCGCCGGCAAGACGACGACCACCGCCAAGCTGGCCAAGCACCTGATCGAGCGGCGCAAGAAGAAGGTGCTGACGGTCTCCGCCGACGTCTACCGCCCGGCCGCCATCGACCAGCTGAAGACGGTCACCAAGCAGGCCGGCGCCGAGTGGTTCCCGAGCGCGCCGAGCGACAAGCCGCGCGACATCGCGCTGGCCGCGCTGGACCACGCCAAGCGCCACTATTTCGACGTGCTGCTCGTCGACACCGCCGGCCGGCTGGCGATCGACGAGGCGCTGATGGCCGAGATCCGCGAGTTGCACGCCACGCTGAAGCCGGTCGAGACGCTGTTCGTCGTCGACGCGATGCAGGGCCAGGACGCGATCAACACCGCCAAGGCCTTCAAGGAGGCGCTGCCGCTGTCGGGCATCGTGCTGACCAAGCTCGACGGCGACTCGCGCGGCGGCGCGGCGCTGTCGGTGCGCCAGGTCGCCGGCGCACCGATCAAGTTCGCCGGCGTGTCCGAGAAGATCGACGGGCTGGAGGTCTTCGACGCCGAACGCCACGCCGGGCGCGTGCTCGGCATGGGCGACATCGTCGCCCTGGTCGAGGAGGTGCAGAAGGGCGTCGACCTGAAGGAAGCGCAGAAGCTCGCCGACAAGGTCAAGTCCGGCGGCTTCGACCTCAACGACTTCCTCTCGCAGATCAGCCAGATGAAGAAGATGGGCGGCCTGGCCGGGCTGATGGACAAGCTGCCCACCCAGATCACCGCCAAGGCCAAGGGCGCCGACATGGACAAGGCGGAGCGCGACGTCCGCCGCATGGAAGGCATCATCAACTCGATGACGGCGCTGGAGCGGCGCAAGCCCGAGCTGATCAAGGCCAGCCGCAAACGCCGCATCGCCGCCGGCGCCGGCGTTCACGTCCAGGAAGTCAACCGCCTGCTCAACCAGTTCGAGCAGATGCAGGGCGTGATGAAGAAGATGAAGGGCGGCGGCCTGATGAAGATGATGAAGCGCATGGGCGGCATGAAGGGCATGCTGCCGCCGGGGATGGGCGGCTGAGCCGGCGCGCTTTCACACGGCCAGCGCTGCGCACCACCGAACAGACGGGGTCACGAACAGCCGCGAACAGCACGGGGTCAGGTCTCTCAAGACCTGACCCCGTTCTTTCTGACCCCGTTCTTTCGGCTCTTCGCCAGGCGCGAACGGTCCACCGGACCGTTCACGTCCGGGCTCACCCCAGCAGCGCGTTCGCGAATTCCCGCGCGTCGAAGGTCTGCAGGTCTTCCAGCCGCTCGCCGACGCCGATGAAGTAGACCGGCACGACGCGGCCCTGCTCGGCGCACCAGCGGGCGATCGCGGCCAGCACGCCGCCCTTGGCGGTGCCGTCGAGCTTGGTGACGATCAAGCCGGTGAGGCCCAGCGCGGCGTCGAAGGCCTTCACCTGGGCCAGCGCGTTCTGGCCGGTGTTGCCGTCGATGACCAGCAGCACCTCGTGCGGCGCACCCTCCTGCGCCTTGCCGATCGTGCGCTTGATCTTCTTCAGCTCGTCCATCAGGTGCAGCTGCGTCGGCAGGCGCCCGGCGGTGTCGGCGATGACGACGTCGCAGCCGCGCGCGCGGCCGGCGGTGACGGCGTCGAAGCTCACCGCGGCCGGGTCGCCGCCCTGCTGGCTGACGATCTCGACGCGGTTGCGGTCGGCCCAGACGGCGAGCTGCTCGCGCGCCGCGGCGCGGAAGGTGTCGGCCGCAGCCAACAGCACACGGCGGTCGGACTCGGCCAGATGGCGCGTCAGCTTGCCGATCGTCGTCGTCTTGCCGGCACCGTTGACGCCGGCCACCATCACGACGGTCGGCGTCTGCTGGCCGATGACCAGCGGCTTCTGCAGCGGCGCCAGCAGCTCGGCCACGGCGTCGGCGAGCAGCGCCTTGACGACCGCCGGCTCGGTGGCCTTGGCCTCCTTCACACGGCGCTTCAGGTCCTGCAGCAGGTACTGCGTCGCGCCGACACCGGCATCGGCCACCAGCAGCGCCGACTCCAGGTCCTCGTACAGCGCATCGTCGATCTTCGTGCCGGTGAAGACCTGCGTGATGCTGCTGCCGGTCTTGCGCAAGCCGAGCTTCAGCCGGTCGAGCCAGCGCGAGCGCGGCTCGGCCACGGCCGGCACCTCGGCCACCGGAGCGACCTCGACGGGCGCCGGTCCGGGCACGGCCTCGGGCTCCGGCGCCGCCGCCAGCGCCGCACGCTCGAGCTCGTCATCCGACAGCGCCGGAGCCTGCTCCGAGGCCTCGGCGGGCGTCGGCTCGACGGGGGCGGCCGGGGCCGGTGTGACCTTCTTCTTGAAAAAGCTGAACATCGGAGGTGACGAGTTGGCGAGAGCCTTGTTATACTGCTGGGCTCAGGCGCTTTAGCTCAGTTGGTTAGAGCGACGGAATCATAATCCGCAGGTCCGGGGTTCAAGTCCCTGAAGCGCCACCAGATACCGGCCCGAGGTTCACCGCCTCGGGCCGTTTTACGTTTCACGGCCACTGGATCCACACCATGCTCCGCTGTGTCACGCTGGCAACGCTGGTCGCTGCCGTCTCCCTGCCCGCCAGCGCGCAGATCGTCGTGCAGCGCAAGCTGGCACCGAACTCGCTGCGCGGCGAGCTCGTGGTCACCCAGGCCCCCGCGGTGCTGCTCAACGGGCAGCCAGCGCTGCTCGCGCCGGGCGCGCGCATCCGCGGCGAGAACAACCTGATCGTGCTGTCGGCCAGCCTCACCGGCCAGAAGCTCGTCGTGAACTACACGCGGGAGCTGCGCGGCCAGTTGCTCGACGTCTGGATCCTCAACGCCAGCGAACGCGCCAAGCGCTGGCCGAAGACCGCCGAGGAAGCCGCCAAGTGGCGCTTCGAGCCCCAGTCCCAGACCTGGACCCAGTGACATGAAAAAGGTCTACATCCGCACCTTCGGCTGCCAGATGAACGAGTACGACTCGGCCAAGATGGCCGACGTGCTCAACGCCGCCGGCGGCTACGAGCCCACCGACGACCCCGAGCAGGCCGACCTCGTGCTGTTCAACACCTGCTCGGTGCGCGAGAAGGCGCAGGAGAAGGTCTTCAGCGACCTCGGCCGCGTCAAGCACCTGAAGAAGAAAGGCGTGCTGATCGGCGTCGGCGGCTGCGTCGCCAGCCAGGAAGGCGCGGCGATCATCGAGCGCGCGCCCTACGTCGACATGGTCTTCGGCCCGCAGACGCTGCACCGGCTGCCGCAGATGATCGCCGCGCGCAGCAACGAGCGCCGGCCGCAGGTCGACATCAGCTTCCCGGAGATCGAGAAGTTCGACCACCTGCCGCCGCCGCGCATCGAAGGTGCCAGCGCCTTCGTCTCGATCATGGAAGGCTGCTCCAAGTACTGCACCTACTGCGTCGTGCCCTACACGCGCGGCGAGGAAGTGAGCCGGCCGTTCGAGGACGTGCTGACCGAAGTCGCCGACCTCGCCGACCGCGGCGTCAAGGAAGTGACGCTGCTGGGCCAGAACGTCAACGCCTACCGCGGCGCGATGGGAGAGTCCGGCGAGATCGCCGACCTGGCGCTGCTGCTGGAGTACGTGGCCGAGGTGCCGGGCATCGAGCGCATCCGCTTCACGACCAGCCACCCGAACGAGTTCACGCAGCGCCTGATCGAGGCCTACGGCCGCATCCCGAAGCTGGTCTCGCACCTGCACCTGCCGGTGCAGCACGGCAGCGACCGCATCCTCTCGGCGATGAAACGCGGCTACACCGCGCTCGAATACAAGAGCACGATCCGCAAGCTGCGCGAGCAGCGCCCCGGCATCAGCCTGTCGTCGGACTTCATCGTCGGCTTCCCCGGCGAGACCGAGGACGACTTCGCGAAGACGATGAAGCTGATCGACGACGTCGGCTACGACGCCAGCTTCAGCTTCGTCTACAGCCAGCGCCCGGGCACGCCGGCCGCGGCGCTGGACGACGACACGCCGCAGGAACTCAAGCTCGCGCGGCTGCAGACGCTGCAGGCGGCGATCGAGGCCAACGTGCGCCGCATCAGCGCCTCGCGTGTCGGCACGCGCCAGACCATCCTCGTCGAAGGCCCGTCGAAGAAGAACCCGCAGGAGCTGATGGGCCGCACCGAGTGCAACCGCATCGTCAACTTCGACGGCGGCCCGACCCCGTCGCGGCTGATCGGCCAGATGCTGGACGTGACGATCACCGAGGCGCTGCCGCACTCGCTGCGCGGCACGCCGGTGCTGGCGGACTGAGCGCGATGCGGCTCAGCGGCGCCCCGGGCCGAAACCGCGCCACCACAGCGTGGCGGCGCAGGCCAGCACCATCGCGCCGTAGGTCAGCATGCGCCCGTCGTGCCGCGTGAGCAGCAGGCCGGCCAAGAGCACGGCGAGGTTGGCGAGCGAGGCGTCGCGCGCCAGCCGGGCCCAGGACACTGTGTTCAGTTCGCGACGCCAGAGCAGTTTTGCCGCGCCGGCCGCCAACGAGGCGACGGCCAGCGCCGGCAGAACGAAGTTGAGCACGTGCCAGAAAGCGTCCAGGGGTCCCATCGGACTCGATTCTGCCCCGGACGCTCGCTTTGACCCTGCTCAAGCCTGACCCCTCGCTTCCTGTCGGCCGCCTCCTACAATCCTGCTCCGTGAGCGTCTTCACCCTCGGCCTCAATCACCACTCCGCCCCGCTGGATCTTCGCGGGCGGCTCGCATTCGCGCCGGAACAGATGCCGTCGGCGTTGCGTGCTCTGCGTGAACGCCTGCACATCGCGACGCCCGAAGCCGCGCTGGTGTCGACGTGCAACCGCACCGAGCTGTACGTCGCAGCCGATCCGAAGACCGTGCACGAGCTGGTGCGGCCGACGATGGACTGGCTGGCCGAACAAGGCGGCGTCAGCGGCGGCCACCTGCAGTCGCACACCTACGTGCGCGAGAACCGTGACGCCGCGCGCCACGCCTTCCGCGTCGCCTCCGGCCTGGACTCGATGGTGCTGGGCGAGCCCCAGATCCTCGGCCAGATGAAGCAGGCCGTGCGCCAGGCCGACGAAGCCGGCACGCTGGGCACGACGCTGCACCAGCTGTTCCAGCGCTCGTTCTCGGTCGCCAAGGAAGTGCGCACCGCCACCGAGATCGGCTCGCACTCGATCAGCATGGCCGCCGCAGCCGTGCGCCTGGCCTCGCAGATCTTCGAGGACCTGGCCGACATCCATGTGCTGTTCGTCGGCGCCGGCGAGATGATCGAGCTGGTGGCCACGCATTTCTCGGCGCGCACGCCGCGCAGCATGGCGATCGCCAACCGCACGCTGGAACGCGGCGAGCATCTGGCCAGCCGCTTCGGCGCCCAGGCGCTGCGCCTGGCCGACCTGCCGCAGCGCCTGCACGAGTTCGACGCCGTCATCTCCTGCACCGCCAGTTCGCTGCCGATCATCGGCCTGGGCGCGGTCGAGAGCGCGCTGAAGCAGCGCCGCCATCGCCCGATGTTCATGGTCGACCTGGCCGTGCCGCGCGACATCGAGCCCGAGGTCGCCAAGCTGCGCGATGTCTACATGTACACGGTCGACGACCTGTCGGCCGTCGTCCAGTCCGCAGGCGAGAAGCGCCAGGCCGCCGTCCAGCAGGCCGAGGCCATCATCGACGCCGGCGTGCAGAGCTTCGCGCACTGGCTGGACCAGCGCGCCGCGGTGCCGCTGATCCAGGCCCTGAACCGCCAGGCCGAGGACTGGACCGCCATCGAGATGCAGCGTGCGCGCCGCCTGCTGGCGCGCGGCGAGCCGATCGACAGCGTGCTCGAAGCGCTGTCGCGCGGCCTGACGCACAAGATGCTGCACGGCACGCTGGCCGAGTTGCACGCCGCCGACGGCAGCGAGCGTGAGCATCTCGCCGAGACCGTCTCGCGCCTGTTCCTGCGCCAGAGTTCGCGCGCCACCAGCGCCGAGCGCTAGAGCCCCCTCCCCGTCGCCCGGGCCCGCTGTCCGCGGGCCCGGGCGTTTTCACGTTGGAACGACGATGAACGATTCGCTTCGGCAACGGTTCGAGCGCCTGGGGATGCGTCTCGCCGAACTCGACGCCCTGCTGGCCGACCCGCAGGTCGCCGCCGACGTCAAGCGGCTGCGCACGCTGTCGCGCGAGCAGTCCGAGGTCGCCGACGTCGTCGGCCGCTGGCGGCGCTACCTGCAGCGCGAACAGGATCTGGCTGCGGCGCGCGAGATGCTCGTCGCCGAAAGCGACGCCGAGATGGCGGCGATGGCCGAGCAGGAAGTCGTCGACGCCGAAGCCGACCTCGCGCGCCTGGAGCACGAGCTGCAGCTGGCGCTGATCCCGCGCGACCCGGACGACGCACGCAACGCCTTCGTCGAGATCCGCGCCGGCACCGGCGGCGACGAGTCGGCGCTGTTCGCCGGCGACCTGGCGCGCATGTACCTGCGTTATTTCGAGCGCCAGGGCTGGCGTGTCGAGGTGATGAGCGCCAGCGAATCCGAGCTCGGCGGCTACAAGGAGCTGGTGCTGAAAGTCGACGGCACCGACGTCTTCGGCACCCTGCGTTTCGAGTCCGGCGGCCACCGCGTGCAGCGTGTGCCGGCCACCGAGGCCCAGGGCCGCATCCACACCAGCGCCTGCACGGTGGCCGTGATGCCCGAGCCCGACGAGGCCGAGGAGGTTCAGCTGAACCCGGCCGAGCTGCGCATCGACACCTTCCGCGCCAGCGGCGCCGGCGGCCAGCACGTCAACAAGACCGACAGCGCGATCCGCATCACCCACCTGCCCACCGGCATCGTCGCCGAGTGCCAGGACGACCGCTCGCAGCACCGCAACAAGGCCAAGGCGATGGCGGTGCTGGCCGCGCGCCTGCGCGAGAAGGACCGCGCCGAACGCGCCGCCAAGGAAGCCGCGACGCGCAAGAGCCTGGTCGGCAGCGGCGACCGCAGCGACCGCATCCGCACCTACAACTTCCCGCAAGGGCGGCTGACCGACCACCGCATCAACCTGACGCTGTACAAGCTCGGCCAGATCATGGACGGCGAGCTCGACGACGTCGTCGCGGCACTGAAGGCCGCCCGCGCGGCCGAGCAGCTCGCGCAGCTCGAGACCGGGGAGCGCTGATGCGCATCGCCGACGCGCTGGCCGCCGGACGTGAACTCGGCGTCGACCGGCTGGACACCCAGCTGCTGCTGGCGCACCGCCTCGGGCGCTCGCGCGCCTGGCTGCTGGCCCACGACGAAGACCTGCTGAGCGCAGCGACGGCAACCGCCTTCACCGCGGACCTCGCCCGACGTGCCGCCGGCGTGCCGTTCGCCTATCTCGTCGGCGAACGCGAGTTCCACGGCCTGACCTTGCGCGTCACGCCCGACGTGCTGGTGCCGCGGCCGGACACCGAGGTGCTGGTCGACTGGGCGCTGGAGCTGCTGCCGCCCGGCGCGCCGGCACGCGTGGCCGACCTGGGCACCGGCAGCGGCGCGATCGCGCTGGCGGTGAAAAACGCGCGTCCGCAGGCCAGCCTGACCGCCACCGACCGCAGCGCCGAGGCGCTGGCCGTCGCCGCCGACAACGCCGGCCGCCTCGGTCTGGAAATCGAGTTCGTGCATGGCGAATGGTGGTCGCCGCTGGCCGGCCGGCGCTTCGACCTCGTGCTGTCCAACCCGCCCTACATCGCCGGCGCCGACCCGCACCTGACGGCGCTTCAGCACGAGCCGCGTGGCGCGCTGACGCCGGAGGGCGACGGGCTGGACGCGCTGCGCGCGATCGTCAGCGCTGCGCAGGCGCATCTGGAGCCCGGCGGCTGGCTGCTGCTGGAACACGGTTACGACCAGGCCGACGCGGTGCAGGCGCTGCTCGCCGGAGCGGGTTTCACCCAGGTGTCGACACGCCGCGACCTCGGCGGCCAGCCGCGCTGCACCGGCGGACGTCGCTGAAACGCCGCACCGCGCGCGGCACACGGCGCGCATGTCACGATTCGTCGCGTGGATTCCTGCTGCGGCGGGCGCATCGGAGCATGATGAAGTCTTCTGCACGAGGAGTCCTGCCATGCGCATGCGATCCGCTCCCGTGACGGTCGCGGGCTTTGCCCTCGCCGGTTTCGCCGTGGCCGCCGACGGCCTGAACCCACCCGACAGCGACCAGGTGTGGCCCCGCTGGCAGGCCCGTGCGCAACTCGGCGCGACGACGCTGGCCCCGGTGACGCTCGCCGGAGGCATGCGCGAGGCGGGCTCGCTGCTCGGCGACTACTACTTCGACACGCCCGGCCTGCGCATCCGGTCCTGGACCGGCGGGCTGCGCGCCACGGGCGGCGTGGCCTTCAGCGGCCGCGGGCTGCCGCTCGGGCCGCCGTCGACGCCTCGGCTCGGGTTGGCGGCTCCGCCGCCGGGGCTGGCCGACGATACCGAGACGATGCCCTACCTCGGGCTCGGCTACAGCGCCGGCCCGCGCGACGGCGCCTGGGCCTTCAGTGCCGACATCGGGCTTGTCGCCGACCGGCCCGGCAGCCTGCGCCCCGGGCGTGTGCTGCTCGGCGAGCAGGCGCTGGACGGCGCGCTGCGCGAGATGCAGCTCGCGCCGGTGCTCCAGCTGGGGCTGCGCTACTCGTTCTGAGTCGCGTGCGGGCTTCGCGGGGCCGGCCCGAGGCCGGCGCCGTGATCGCTTATCCTTGCCGCCTTTCCAAGACAGACGGCGGCAGACAGCCATGAGCGACGTTCAACAACGCATCGACGAACTGGTCAAGGGCAACCGCGTGATGCTCTTCATGAAGGGCACGGCCCAGTTCCCGATGTGCGGCTTCTCGGGCCGCGCGGTGCAGGTGCTGAAGGCCTGCGGCGTGGAAGAGTTCAAGACCTTCAACGTCCTCGAGGACGAGGAAGTGCGCCAGGGCATCAAGGACTATGCCCAGTGGCCGACGATCCCGCAGCTCTACGTCGACGGCGAGTTCGTCGGCGGCTCGGACATCATGATGGAGATGTACCAGTCGGGCGAGCTGCAGCAGCTGCTGGCCAAGGCCTGATGCCGCACCAGCGGCTCGTCGTCGGCATCACCGGCGCCAGCGGCGCCGTCTACGGCGTGCGGCTGCTGGAGCGCGCGCGGGCGCTGGGCGTCGAGACCCACCTGGTGGCGACGCCGGCCGGCGTGCTCAACGCCCACCACGAGCTGGGCCTGTCGCGCGGCGACCTCGAGGCGCTGGCCGACCACTCGTACGCGCCCGGCGACGTCGGCGCCTGTGTCGCCAGCGGCAGCTTCGGCACCTCGGCGATGGTCGTCGCGCCGTGCTCGATGAAGACGCTGGCCGCGGTCGCCCACGGCCTGGCCGACAACCTGCTGACACGTGCCGCCGACGTCGCGCTGAAGGAGCGCCGGCGCCTCGTGCTGATGGTGCGCGAGACGCCGCTGAACCTGGCGCACCTGCGCAACATGACGGCCGCCACCGAGATGGGCGCGATCGTCTTCCCGCCGCTGCCGGCCTTCTACCACCGGCCACAGACGGTGGCCGAGATCGTCGACGACGGCGTCGAGCGCGTGCTCTCGCTGCTGCAGCTCGACGGCGCGACACCGCGCGAGTGGCGCGGCCTGTAGATCAGGCCTTGATGTCCCAGGCGCGGCGCGCGCCGAACACCATGTTCGGGTACTCGGCCCGGCCACGGCTGCCGTTGTAGCGGCCCAGCGCCATGAACAGGTCGCCACGCTCGACGTCGAGGTAGTGGCGCAGGATGACGCAACCGAAACGCAGGTTGGTCTGCATGTGGAACAGCCGGCTGGCGTCGCCGTCGCCGATCAGGCGCGCCCAGAACGGCATCACCTGCATGTAGCCGCGTGCGCCGGCGCGGCTGATCGCGTACTTGCGGAAGCCGCTCTCGACCTGGACCAGGCCGAGCACCAGCGAGGTCTCCAGCCCGGCGCGCCGGCTCTCGTACCAGACGGTCTCGAGGAACTCGACACGCGTGCGGTTCTCGCTCTTGCGGCGCTTCAACTTCTCGCTCGCCGCGCTCAGCCAGCGCAGGTAGGCGAGTCGGTCCTCGACGCGGGCGAAACTCGGCTTGGGCGGGGCACCGTCGGCCACGGCCGCGGCCAGCGCGCTGCGCACCGAGTCGGCCAGCGGCTCCTCGACCTGCGCGCCGGCCCGCGCCGCGCCGCAGGCCGCCGCCAGCGGCAGGGCCAGCAGCGCGCGGCGGCCGATCATGCCTTCAGGCGGCCCTTCACGAAGGCGACGGCCTCGGCCAGCGGCACCGTGTGGGCCGCCGTCTCGCGCCGGCCCTGGACCTCGACCGTGCCGGCCTTCAGGCCGCGGTCGGAGACGACGACGCGGTGCGGCACGCCGATCAGCTCCCAGTCGGCGAACATCGCGCCGGGGCGCTCGCCACGGTCGTCGAGCACGACGTCGATGCCCAGCGCCGCGAGCTCGTCGTGCAGCTGGTCGGCAGCGGCCTTCACGTCGGCACTGCGGTCGTAGCCGATCGGGCAGACGGCCACCGTGAACGGCGCGATCGCGTCCGGCCAGATGATCCCGCGCTCGTCGTGGTTCTGCTCGATCGCCGCGCCCAGGATGCGCGTCACGCCGATGCCGTAGCAGCCCATCTCGAAGGGCTGCGGCTTGCCGTTCTCGTCGAGATAGGTCGCGCCCATCGGCTCGCTGTACTTCTTCGTGCCGAGGTAGAAGACGTGGCCGACCTCGATGCCGCGCTGGATCGCGAGCACACCCTGGCCGTCCGGCGACGGATCGCCGGCCACGACGTTGCGGATGTCGGCGACGAGGTCCGGCTCGGGCAGGTCGCGGCCCCAGTTGACGCCAGCGATGTGGAAGTCGGGCTCGTTGGCGCCGCAGACGAAGTCGCTCATGTTCGCGACGGTTCGGTCGGCAACCACCTTGACCGGCTTCTTCAGCCCGATCGGGCCGAGGTAACCCGGCTTGCAGCCGAAGTGGTCCTCGATCTCGGCGACGGTGGCAAAGCGGAAGCCGGCCTTCAGGCCCGGCAGCTTGCCGGCCTTGATCTCGTTGAGCGCGTGGTCGCCACGGACGAGCAGCAGCCAGACCGTCGTCTTGACGATGTCGCCGGCCTCGTCCTTCTCGTCGGTGGCCAGCACCAGCGACTTGACGGTGTTCTGCAGCGCAATGCCGAACAGCGCCGCGACGTCCTCGCAGGTGCTCTTGCCCGGTGTCGGCGTCTTGGCCATCGTTTGCGTCGGCGCCGCGCGTTCGGCGATCAGCGAAACCGCCTCGGCGAGCTCGATGTTGGCGGCGTAGTCGCTGGTCGGGCAGTAGACGATCGCGTCCTCGCCGGTGTCGGCGATGACCTGGAACTCGTGCGAGGCGTCGCCGCCGATCGCGCCGGTGTCGGCCGCCACCGCGCGGTAGGTCAGGCCGAAGCGGTCGAAGATCGCGCAGTAGGCGCGGTACATCGTGTCGTAGCTCTTCAGCGCCGAAGCCTTGTCGCGGTCGAAGGAGTAGGCGTCCTTCATCGTGAACTCGCGGCCGCGCATGACGCCGAAGCGCGGACGGCGCTCGTCGCGGAACTTGGTCTGCACGTGATAGAAGGTGCGTGGCAGCTGCTTGTAGCTGCGCAGCTCCTGGCGCGCGATGTCGGTGATGACCTCTTCGCTCGTCGGCTGGATGACGAAGTCGCGGTCGTGGCGGTCCTTCACGCGCAGCAGCTCGGGGCCGTAGGCCTGGAAGCGGCCGGTCTCCATCCAGAGCTCGGCCGGCTGCACCACCGGCATCAGCAGCTCGACGGCGCCGGCGCGGTTCATCTCCTCGCGGATGATGGCCTCGACCTTGCGGATGACCCGCAAGCCCATCGGCATGTAGTTGTAGATGCCGGCGCCGAGGCGCTTGATCATGCCCGCGCGCATCATCAGCTTGTGGCTGACGATTTCCGCGTCGGCGGGAGCTTCCTTGAGGGTGGAGATGAAGGTCTGGGAGGCTTTCATGGGCGCGGCCCGGACCGTGCGGTTCGGCTGCCGCCCGCGTGCGGGAAACCGAGAGCCTTTGTGCCGCACCTGCCCGGTGCAATAATGATCTGAGTCACAGATTCGGGGTCCGATTATGCTCGACCGGGAGGGCTTCCGGCCCAACGTCGGCATCGTGCTGCTGAATGCGAAAAACCAGGTTTTCTGGGGCAAGCGCTTGCGCACCCACTCCTGGCAGTTTCCGCAGGGCGGCATCAAGCACGGGGAGTCGCCCGAGCAGGCGATGTTCCGTGAGTTGCATGAAGAGGTGGGCCTCAAGCCCGAGCACGTGCAGATCATGGGTCGCACGCGCGACTGGCTGCGCTACGAGGTGCCCGAGCACTACATCCGCCGCGACGCGCGCGGCCACTACCGCGGCCAGAAGCAGATCTGGTTCCTGCTGCGCCTGGTCGGGCGCGACAGCGACATGAACCTGCGCGCCACCGACCATCCGGAGTTCGACGCCTGGCGCTGGAACGACTACTGGGTGCCGCTGGACGTCGTCATCGAGTTCAAGCGCGGCGTCTACGAGATGGCGTTGACCGAGCTCGCGCGCTACCTGCCGCGCCAGAACACGCACAACCGCTACCTGCGCGCCGGGCTGCGCACGCACCGCGACGACGAGGCGCCGCGCGCGGCGCCGGAGCCGGCCGCCCCGCGCTGAACGATCAGACCAGGACCAGGTTGGTCCGGTGGATCATCTCGGGCTCGTTGGCGTAGCCCAGCAGAGACTCGATCTGCGACGACGCATGGCGCGCGATGAGCCGCGCCTCGGCTGACGAGTAGTTGGCCAGACCGCGCGCGATCACCTCGCCGGCCGGCGCCAGCACCGCGATGACGTCGCCACGCGCGAACTCGCCCTGGACCTCGACGACGCCGATCGGCAGCAGGCTCTTGCCGTCCTCGCGCAGCTTCAGCGCCGCGCCGGCGTCGACGACGACCGCACCGCGCAGCTGCAGGTGGTCGATCATCCACTGCTTGCGCGCCGCGAACTTCGGCGTGCCGGCGACCAGCGCGCTGCCGATCGCCTCGCCGCGCGCCAGGCGCAGCAGCACCTCGGGCTCGCGGCCCCAGGCGATGACGGTGGAGGCGCCACTGCCGGCAGCGCGTTTGGCTGCCAGCACCTTGGTGATCATGCCGCCGCGGCCGATGCTCGAACCGGCGCCGCCGGCCATCTGCTCCAGCGCCGGGTCGCCGGCAGTGGCGACGTCGATGAAACGCGCCTCGGGGTCCTTGCGCGGGTCGGCCGAGTACAGGCCGCGCTGGTCGGTCAGGATGACCAGCGCGTCGGCTTCGATCAGGTTGGCGACCAGCGCACCCAGCGTGTCGTTGTCGCCGAACTTGATCTCGTCGGTGACGACCGTGTCGTTCTCGTTGATCACCGGCACGACGCCCAGCGCGAGCAGCGTCAGCAGCGTCGAACGTGCGTTGAGGTAGCGCTCGCGGTCGGCCAGGTCGGCATGCGTCAGCAGCACCTGGGCGCTGCGCAGGCCCTGCTCGGACAGCCGCGTCTCGTACATCTGAGCCAGGCCCATCTGGCCGACGGCGGCGGCGGCCTGAAGCTCGTTGAGCTCCTTGGGACGCGTCGTCCAGCCCAGGCGCTTCATGCCCTCGGCGATCGCGCCGCTGGACACCATCACGACCTCGCGGCCGTCGCGCGCCAGGGCGGCGAGCTGCCGCGACCAGTTGCCGATCGCCTCGGCGTCGACGCCCCGACCCTCGTTGGTGACGAGGCTGGAGCCGACCTTGACGACGATGCGGCGGGCGGTCGCGAGAACGGTGCTCATTCGGCAGGCGGGTTGTCGAAGCGCGGGTCGGGCAGCGGGGCTTCCTGCTGGTAGCTGGCGACGTGTTTCCAGATGCCCTCGACCAGCGGCTCCAGCCCCTCGCGCGCCAGCGCCGAGATCACGTAGACCGGCCCCTTGTAGCGCAGCCGCTTGACGAAGTCCTTGACGCGCGCCTCGCGTTCCTCGGCCGGCAGCATGTCGACCTTGTTCAGCACCAGCCAGCGCGGCTTGGCGTGCAGCTCGGGGTCGTACTTCTTCAGCTCGGCGACGATGGCCTTGGCCTGCTGCACCGGGTCGACGCCTTCGTCGAACGGCGCGATGTCGACGATGTGCAGCAAGAGCCGCGTGCGCTGCAGGTGGCGCAGGAAGCGGTGGCCGAGGCCCGCGCCTTCGCTGGCGCCTTCGATCAGACCGGGGATGTCGGCGACGACGAAGCTGCGCTCCGGGCCGACACGCACGACACCCAGGTTCGGGTGCAGCGTCGTGAACGGGTAGTCGGCGATCTTCGGCCGGGCGTTGGAGATCGCCGAGATCAGCGTGCTCTTGCCGGCGTTGGGCATGCCCAGCAGGCCGACGTCGGCCAGCACGCGCAGCTCGAGCTTGACCTTGCGCGCCTCGCCGGGCCAGCCGGGCGTCTTCTGCCGGGGGGCGCGGTTGGTGCTGGTCTTGAAGTGCAGGTTGCCGAAGCCGCCGTCACCGCCCTTGGCGAGCAGCACGCGCTGGTCGTGCTCGAGCAGCTCGCACAGCACCTCGCCGCTGTCCAGGTCGGTGACGATGGTGCCGACCGGCATGCGCAGCACGATGTCCTCGCCGGCGGCACCGAACTGGTCCGCGCCGCGGCCGGACTCGCCGTTGCGCGCCTCGTGGCGGCGCGCGTAGCGGTAGTCGATCAGCGTGTTGATGTTGCGGTCGGCGTGCGCCCAGACGCTGCCGCCGCGCCCGCCGTCGCCGCCGTTGGGGCCGCCGAACGGGATGAACTTCTCGCGCCGGAAGCTGACGCAGCCGGCGCCGCCGTTGCCCGCGGCGATGTCGATGGTGGCTTCGTCTACGAACTTCATGGTGCGCGATTCTAAAAAGACAAAGCCCCGGCGGGCCGGGGCTTCGGGTTCACGGTGACGTCGGCCTCAGACCGGCGTGACGTTGACCGTGTGACGGTTCTTCTCGCCCTTGACGGCAAACGAGACGTTGCCATCGACGAGCGCGAACAGCGTGTGGTCGCGGCCCATGCCGACGTTGACGCCGGCGTGGAAGCGCGTGCCGCGCTGGCGAACGATGATCGAGCCGGCCGAGATGACCTGGCCGCCGAACACCTTCACGCCGAGCATCTTCGGCTTGGAGTCGCGACCGTTGCGGGTTGAGCCGCCGCCCTTTTTCTGTGCCATGGTTTACTGCTCCTTCAGACGTTCACGGAGCCGATTTCCAGCTCGGTGTAGTTCTGGCGGTGGCCGCCGTGCTTCTGGTAGTGCTTGCGGCGACGCATCTTGAAGATGCGCACCTTGTCGTGCCGGCCGTGCGCCACGACCGTGGCCTTCACGCTTGCACCCGCGACCCAGGGAGCCCCGATCTGCAGGTCAGCGCCGTTGCCGACGGCCAGCACCTGCTCGATCACGATTTCCTGGCCCACGTCCGCAGCAATCTGTTCTACCTTGATCTTTTCGCCAGCAGCAACCTTGTATTGCTTGCCACCGGTTTTTATGACCGCGTACATGTGTGCCTTCCTTCTGTTGAACCTTCGTGTGCTTGACGCCCTGTGACAGACCACAAACAGCACGAAGCCTTTCAGTATAGCATGGCCGGCCCCGTCGATCGGCACCCGCCCGTGCAGGACGACACGGCGCCCGCCGCCCCGACGGTGTCCGCCCTCCGACGGACAGCGAACAGGGCGCCTTCCTATAATCCGGCCGAATCAACCGGCGCGTTCCGTGCTCCAGACCACCGATTCCCTCTCTCACGTCGACGACCCGATGGACGCCGCCATGCGCCAGGTCGACGCCGTCCTGCGCGCCCGGCTGTCGTCGAAGGTGGCGCTGATCGACCAGATCGCCAGCTACATCATCAGCGCCGGCGGCAAGCGCATGCGTCCCCGCCTGCTGCTGCTGTTCTCGGAGGCCCTGGGCTTTCGCGGGCCGGAGCGCTACGAGCTGGCTGCCGTCGTCGAGCTGATCCACACCTCGACGCTGCTGCACGACGACGTCGTCGACGAGTCCTCGCTGCGCCGCGGCCGCGCAACCGCGAACTCGATGTTCGGCAACGCTGCGGCGGTGCTGGTCGGCGACTTCCTGTACTCGCGCTCGTTCCAGATGATGGTCTCGGTCAAGAGCATGCGCGTGCTCGAGGTGCTGGCCGAGGCGACCAACGTCATCGCCGAGGGCGAGGTCCTGCAGCTGATGAACATGCACGACGCCGACCTCGCGGTCGACGAGTATCTGCGTGTCATCCGCTTCAAGACCGCCAAGCTGTTCGAGGCCAGCGCCCGCCTGGGCGCGGTGCTGGCCGGCGCCTCGGCGGAAGTCGAGGAAGCCTGCGCCGACTACGGCCGCTCGCTGGGCACCGCGTTCCAGCTGGTCGACGACCTGCTGGACTACGAAGGCAACGCCAGCGAGCTCGGCAAGAACGTCGGCGACGACCTTCGCGAAGGCAAGCCGACGTTGCCGCTGCTGATCGCGATGGAACGCGGCACGGCCGAGGAGCGCGAGCTGATCCGCCACGCGATCGAGCACGGCGAGCTCGAACGCCTGCAGCAGATCATCGACATCGTGCGTCGCACGGGTGCGCTGGAGGCCACGCGAGAGGCCGCCCAGGCCCAGGCCGACATCGCCCGCGCAACGCTCGAGCTGCTGCCTGTTTCCAAAGCCCGCGAAGCTCTGCTAGAATTCTGTTTTCGCGCTGTTCACCGGTCTTCGTGACTTGAGCAGCCGAGACGAGAGGCCCAACGCAAGACAAGCTCTTGCAGCCGGTGCCGAATCGGGGTGTAGCTTAGCCTGGTAGAGCGCTACGTTCGGGACGTAGAGGCCGGAGGTTCGAATCCTCTCACCCCGACCAGACTTCTTTCTTCTTCGTCTCCGGGCGACACGGTCGCCCAAAGCGCAGCAGACGCGCTGACACGAAGAACCCCATCATCGATGCCCCAGCGCCTCACGGCGGCTGGGGCATTGTTCTTTCCGGCGTCCGCGACCACGGACCGCACGGATCACAGCGTCGCGGCACCCGGCTCGTCGCCCACGCGCCAGCGCAATTGCCCCCTCTTTCGCGCCGCCCGACCGCCGCTGCGCCAGGCAGCACGCCGGCACGGCCCCGGCCGCCGTAAGCGCCGCATCGACCCATGCCGAAGGCATTCGCTCATCATCTGAATTGATGATGCGATGATGACCGAACTCCATGGCGAACAACCATCGAATTCATCACGAATTCACGACTCGCGAGTTGAACGCCTCCATAGGGAACAAGACAGCGAATGGACGGCAATTTGTCACGCCGTCTTGCTGCACCGACGGCGACCTCCATGGCCTCTGCCATCTCCGGCGTGAACCTGTTCTCACCTTGAAGAAGGCCGCTCGCCCTCGACACGCCCCTGACATTCAACGTTCAACGACGTTCCCAACAGAGCTCCGATGACATCGCCGTAGGGCGTCCGCCCATCACACCAGATGATCTGAAACAAGAACCTAATGAACCGGCATATCGACATGCGGAAACTACTTAATTCGCGCGGACGTCTGCCGATGACGTGAACTCAATGCCTGCCCGAACCGGGCCCGCCGTCCACAGGAGCTCTGCCATGCATCGTTTTCGTCCCGCACGCCGTCTCGTGATCACCGCCGCCCTGCTGGCCTGCGGCACCGGCTTCGTCGCCGCCGCCGAACTGCCCGCCGACGTGCAGGCCAAGGTCGAGCGCGCCAAGAAGCGCCTCGTGGAGATGGCGGCGGACCCGGTGGTGATCGCCACCGTGCGCGAGGCCAACACCCGCGACGCCTCGGGCATGAACAACGGCAAGTGGGTCGACCTGCCCGACAGCGACCCGCTCGTCAAGGCGATGCTGGGCGGCAAGGCCAGCCAGCTGATCGTCAAGTGGGAACAGGCCGACCCGACGATCAACAAGATCCTGCTGCGCGACCAGAAGGGCAACATCGTCGCCGGCAGCACCAAGCCGCTGATCTACAACAACGCGACCCGCCCGGTGTTCGCCAACGCGCTGAAGGGCCAGCCCTGGGCGGCCGACGAGATCAAGCCGGACACGACGACGCAGATCCCCAGCGTGCACGTCTCCGCCCCGGTGCTCGACGGCGGCAAGCCGATCGGCGTCATCCACGCCGGCCTGACGGCCAAGTGAAGGCAGGGCCGGCCGCCCAGGCCGGCCCGCCTCGGCACCGCACTTCACCCCAGGGAGTCGTTTCGATGTTCAAGAACATGAAGGTCGGTGTCCGGCTCGCGCTCGGATTCGCCACCGTGCTGGCGCTGATGGCGCTGATCAGCACGATCTCGCTGACCCGGCTGTCGGCGATCAAGGCCGACCTGGCCGCCGTCACCGGCGAGGCGCCCGAACGCCTGGCCGGCAACCTCCGCGACCTGGCGCGTTTCCAGGGCATGGCGATCCGCGACGTCGTGCTGCAGGACGACATGGCCTTCAAGAAGAAGGAGATCGACCTGATGCGCAAGGCGCGCGAGGACTACGACCGCACCGCCAAGGCGCTGGACGAGCTGCTCGCCGACGAGCCCCAGATCAAGGCCGCGTTCGACAAGGCCCAGCGGGCCATGGCCGCGACACGCGCCCCGGCCGAGAAGGCGGTCGAGCGCTCGATGTCCGACGATCTCGCCGGCGCCGCCGAAGTCGTGCGCGCCGAACTCCGCCCGGCCCAGCTCGCCCACATCGGCGCGCTCGGCGAGGTGGTCGAGGCGATCAAGGAATCCTCGCGCCAGCGCAATCTGGCCGCCGACGAGGCCTACCAGCGCGCCGTGGCGCTGATCGTCGGCCTTGCGGCGACGGCGCTGGTGTTCGGCGCCGTGGTCGCCTGGCGCATCCAGCGCAGCATCACCCGCCCGCTCGAGCGTGCCGTCGAGGTGGCCCAGGCCGTGGCCGCCGGCGACCTGACGCGCCGCGTCGAGGTCGACGCGAACGACGAGGTCGGCCGCGTGCTGCATGCGCTGGAGACGGTCAACGCCAATCTCAGCCGGACGATGAACCAGGTGCGCGAGGCCGCCGAGACGCTGCAGACCGCGTCCGCCGAGATCGCCACCGGCACGGCCGACCTCAGCAGCCGCACCGAGCAGCAGGCCTCCAGCCTGCAGCAGACGGCGGCGTCGATGGAGCAGCTGAACTCGACGGTGCGCAACAACACCGACACCGCGCGCGCCGCGGCCCAGATGGCCGGTTCGGCCAGCGCCGCGGCCACGCGCGGCGGCGAGGTCGTGACCGAGGTCGTCAGCACGATGCAGGAGATCACCGCGAGCTCGCGCAAGATCGCCGACATCATCGGCGTCATCGACGGCATCGCGTTCCAGACCAACATCCTGGCGCTCAATGCCGCGGTCGAGGCCGCCCGCGCCGGCGAGCAGGGCCGCGGCTTCGCGGTCGTCGCCGGCGAGGTGCGCTCGCTGGCCCAGCGCAGCGCCGAGGCGGCACGCGAGATCAAGGGCCTGATCGGCGCCAGCGTCGAGCGCGTCGAGGTCGGCGCCCGCCTCGTCGGCGAGGCCGGCACGACGATGACCGACATCGTCACCCAGGTGCAGCGCGTGTCGCAACTGATCCAGGAGATCAGCCAGGCCACCGTCGAGCAGACGGGCGGCATCGGCCAGGTCAACGACGCGGTGACGCAGCTCGACCAGGTCACGCAACAGAACGCCGCACTGGTCGAGCAGACGACCGCGGCCACCGAGAGCCTGAAACAACAGGCCCAGACGCTGGTCGACGCGGTGCGCGTCTTCCGCGTCGCCACGACTGCCTGACACCAGGGGGCGGTCTTTCCGTCGGGCGCGGCCGCGGCGCGGGCCGCGCCCGCCCGACTTTGCGCCGTCATCGGAGAGCCCCCTCGTGAAGATCTTCATGGTCGGAACCCAGCGTTCCGGATCCAACCTGCTGCGCCTGATGCTCAACCAGGCGCCCAGCCTCGCGGCACCGCATCCGCCGCACGTGCTCGAACGTTTCGCGCCGCTGCTGTCGCTGTACGGCAACCTCCAGGGCGACGCCGCGTTCGCGACCCTGGTCGACGACGTCGCCCGTCTCGTCGAAGCCAATCCGGTGCCCTGGCCGGTGACGCTGGAGCGTGCCGACCTGCATCGCCGCTGCCGCGAACGCAGCCTGGTCGCCGTCTTCGGCGCCGTGATGGACCGCATGGCCGAGGCCGCCGGCAAGCCCGACTGGGTGTGCAAGTCGCTGGCCAACGTGCACTTCCTGCCCGAGATCGAACGCTACTTCGGCGACGACGCGCGCTACCTCTACCTGTACCGCGACGGGCGCGACGTCTGCCTGTCGTTCATGAAGGCCGTCGTCGGCGAGAAGACCGCCTTCCACGTCGCGCGCCAGTGGCATGCCGAACAGCAGCTGGCGCTGGCCTGCGGCCGGCGCGTGCCGGCCGACCGCTTCCTGGCGCTGTCCTACGAGTCGCTGACCACCGCGCCGGAGCCGTCGCTGCGCCGCCTGTGCGCCTGGCTGGGCATCGAGTTCCACGCCTCGATGCTCGACTACCACGGCTCCGAGGAGGCCGACCGCACGGCCTCGTCGGGCCGGATGTGGGAGAACGTGCGCAAGCCGGTGATGGCCGGCAACAGCCGCAAATGGCTGGCCGAGATGAGCACCGACGACATCGTCGACTTCGAGTCGGTGGCCGGCGCCTCGCTCGCCGAGCTCGGCTACGAGCTGCACTTCGTCGGCCAGGACCGCGAGGCCCGGCGCTACGATGAAGCGGCGCTGGCCGCGCTGGACGCCGAGAACCGCCGGCGCAAGGCGCAGGCCCGCGAGACGCTGCCGCCGGCCGACGCCGCGGCACGCAAGCCGCAGGAGGACCTGCTGGCCGAGATCCGCAGCCGCGCCGTGACCGCCTGATGCCCGCCACCCGCCCAGCCTCCGTCCCGGCCGCGCCGCCGGGATACAGCGCGCTGCGCCTGTTCGCCGACTGCGCCGTGCTCGGCCTCACCGCCTGGGGCGGCTTCATGGCGCTGCTCGCCCAGGCGCAGCAGCGTTTCGTGAACCGCCGCGGCTGGATCGCAGAGAAGGACTTCCTCGACCTGATCGCGCTGGTCGCGATGCTGCCCGGGCCGCAGGCCGTCAACGCGCTGGCGGTGATGGGCCACCGGCTCGGCGGCTGGACGGGCTTCGCCGCGGCGCTGGCCGGCATCGTGCTGCCGAGCTTCGTGATCCTGGTCGCGCTGTGGGCCGGCTACGCGGCGCTGGCCGGGCATCCGGCGCTGCTGCAGGCGGTGATCGTCGGCGTGCTGCCGCCGCTGGCGATGATCCTCGCGCAGACCGCCTGGAACCAGTCGAAGAAGGCGACGCCGGCGCCACGCGACAAGGCGCTGGCGGTGGCCGCCGCGGTGGCGCTGCTGGCGCTGCCGTTCTGGTCGGCGTCGATCCTGGTGCTGGCCGCCGGCGGGCTGATCAGCCGCCTGTTCTGGCCGGCCCCCAAGGCCGCACCCGCACCCAGCAGCCCGCCGATGGCGCCGTCGCGCATCCTGCTGTGCCTGGCGCCGGCGGCGCTGGCGCTGTTCCAGCTGATGCCGGCGCTGCTGCCGCAGGACACGGTGGCACGGCTGGCGCTGGCCTTCGGCGGCATCGCGACGACGCTGTTCGGCGGCGCGCTGGTGATGGTGCCGCTGCTCGAAGGCCTGATCGTCGATCGCCTGGGCTGGCTGGACCACGCCGGCTTCACCGCCGGGCTGGCCGCCAGCCAGCTGACGCCGGGGCCCATCGTCGGCATCGCGACCTTCACCGGCATGGAGATCGCCGGCCTGGCCGGCGCGCTGGCGGCGACGATCGGCGTCTACACGCCGACGGCCATCATCGCCGTCGGCGTCGACGGCGCGGCCGACCGGCTGCGCGGCCTGCGCGGCTTCCAGCACACGATGATCGGCGTGCGCTGCGCCGTCGTCGGGCTGATCGCCGGCGCCGCCGCGACGCTGTGGTGGAAGCTGCCGCTGGCCGCCCAGCCGCTGGGCTGCGCGGCACTGACGCTGGCCGCGGCGCTGCTGGTGCTGCGCTGGCGCCAGCCGCCTTACGTTTCGATACCGGTCGGGGTGCTGCTGGCCGCGTTGTTCATGGGCTGAGCGGAAGCGGTCACGGACGGTCGCGCGCGGCCGTCCTTCGGCGTTTACACGGGGGGGCGGTATCGGCGATGATCGTCCGGTTATGCCCCGCACGCACTGACTGCACATGCCGCCAGACACCACCGTCGAGCCCCAGCAGACCGCCTTGTCCGGTGTCGCCCGGGTGCTGGTGCATGCCGGCAAGCTCAACGCGCGCACCGCGGAAGACCTGGCGCGCAGCGCGCGCGAGCGCAAGACCGGCTTCGTCTCGGCGGTCGTCGCCGCGGGCGCGCTCAAGCCCGACGAGCTGGCGCATGCGCTGTCGGGCGCGCTGGCTCTGCCGCTGCTGGACCTGAACGCCGTCGACACGCAGAAGCTGCCGCGCAACCTGCTCGACGCCAAGACCACCGCGCAGTACCAGGTCATCGTGCTCGGCAAACGCGGCAACCGGCTGTTCATCGGCGCCGCCGACCCCACCGACCAGGAAGCGGTCGAGCGCATCAAGTTCGCGACCCAGCTGACCCCGGAGTGGGTCATCGTCGAGTACGACAAGCTGATGCGCCAGCTCGAAGCCCAGGGCCAGAGCGCCACCGAGGTGCTCGAGTCGCTGGCCGGCGAGGACTTCGACTTCGACGTCAGCGACGACACGACGGCCAGCCCCGAGGCCGAGATCTCCACCGAGGTCGAGGACGCGCCGGTCGTGCGCTTCCTGCAGAAGATGCTGATCGACGCGATCAACGCGCGCGCCTCCGACCTGCACTTCGAGCCCTACGAGTACAACTACCGGGTGCGTTTCCGCATCGACGGCGAGCTGCGCGAGATCACCCAGCCGCCGATCGCCATCAAGGACAAGCTCGCCTCGCGCATCAAGGTCATCTCGCGCATGGACATCGCCGAGAAGCGGGTCCCGCAGGACGGCCGGATGAAGCTGAAGTTCGGCAGCAAGGCGATCGACTTCCGCGTCAGCACGCTGCCCACGCTGTTCGGCGAGAAGGTCGTGATCCGGATCCTCGACCCGTCGTCGGCGCGCCTGGGCATCGAGGCCCTGGGCTACGAGAAGGTCGAGAAGGACCGCCTGCTCGCCGCGATCCAGCGGCCCTACGGGATGATCCTGGTCACCGGGCCGACCGGCAGCGGCAAGACGGTGTCGCTCTACACCTGCCTGAACATCCTCAACCAGCCGGGCGTGAACATCGCCACCGTCGAGGACCCGGCCGAGATCAACCTGCCGGGCATCAACCAGGTCAACGTCAACGACAAGGCGGGCCTGACCTTCTCCGCGGCGCTGAAGGCCTTCCTGCGCCAGGACCCGGACATCATCATGGTCGGCGAAATCCGCGACCTGGAAACCGCCGACATCGCGATCAAGGCGGCGCAGACCGGCCACCTGGTGATGAGCACGCTGCACACCAACGACGCGCCGACGACGCTGACGCGGCTGCTGAACATGGGCGTGGCGCCGTTCAACATCGCCGCCAGCGTGCTGCTGATCACCGCGCAACGCCTGGCTCGGCGTTTGTGTGAAGTCTGCAAGAAACCGGCGGACTATCCGCGCGAGGCGCTGCTCAAGGCGGGGTATACCGACGCCGATCTGGACGGAAGCTGGAAGCCGTATCGTGCGGTCGGCTGCTCCGCCTGCAACAACGGCTACAAGGGCCGCGTCGGCATCTATCAGGTGATGCCGATCACCGAGGCCATCCAGCGTGTCATCCTGTCCGAGGGCACGGCGCTGGACATCGCCGAGCAGGCGCAGCGCGAGGGCGTGCGCGACCTGCGACAGTCCGGTCTCGTGAAGGTGCGCCTGGGCGTCACCTCGCTCGAAGAAGTCATCACCGTCACCAACGAATAACTCCCTCCCGACACCCATGGCCACAGCAGCATCCGCAGCGCGCGCCAAGAGCGCCGCCAAGGAACAGATCTTCGAGTGGGAGGGCAAGGACAAGAACGGCAAGCTGGTGCGCGGCGAGATCCGCGCCGGCGGCGAGGCCGTCGTCAACGCCAGCCTGCGCCGTCAGGGCATCCTGGTCACCAAGGTCAAGAAGCGCCGCACCAGCGGCGGCCGCTCGATCAAGCAGAAGGACATCGCGATCTTCACGCGCCAGCTGGCGACGATGATGAAGGCCGGCGTGCCGCTCTTGCAGGCCTTCGACATCGTCGCGCGCGGGGCGTCCAACCCGCGCATGACCAAGCTGCTCAACGACATCCGCTCCGACGTCGAGACCGGCACCAGCCTGTCGGCCGCGTTCCGCAAGCACCCGCAGCACTTCGACTCGCTGTACTGCAACCTGATCGAAGCCGGCGAGGCCGGCGGCATCCTGGAGGCCCTGCTCGAACGCCTGGCCATCTACCAGGAGAAGACGATGGCGCTGAAGCAGAAGATCAAGTCGGCGCTGATGTACCCGATCGCCGTGATGGTCGTCGCCTTCGTCGTGCTGACGGTCATCATGATCTGGGTGATCCCGGCGTTCAAGGAGGTCTTCCGCTCCTTCGGCGCCGACCTGCCGGCGCCGACGCTGTTCGTCATCGCGCTGTCCGAGTTCTTCGTGAACTGGTGGTACGTGATCTTCGGCACCCTGTTCGGCGGCGCCTACTTCTTCTTCCAGTCCTGGAAGCGCTCCGAGAAGATGCAGATGGTCATGGACCGGCTGCTGCTGCGCATTCCGGTGTTCGGCTCGCTGATCGAGAAGTCGGTCATCGCGCGCTGGACACGCACGCTGTCGACGATGTTCGCCGCCGGCGTGCCGCTGGTCGAGGCCCTCGACTCCGTCGGCGGCGCCTCCGGCAACGCCGTCTACGCCCAGGCCACCGAGCAGATCCAGAAGGACGTCTCCACCGGCTCGGCGCTGACGACCTCGATGACCGCGACCTCGGTCTTCCCGACGATGGTGCTGCAGATGTCGGCCATCGGCGAGGAGTCCGGCTCGCTCGACCACATGCTGGGCAAGGCCGCCGAGTTCTACGAGGAAGAGGTCGACGACATGGTCAAGGGCCTGTCCAGCCTGATGGAGCCCTTCATCATCGTCATCCTGGGCGTGCTGATCGGCGGCATCGTGGTCTCGATGTACCTGCCGATCTTCAAGCTGGGCGCCGTCGTTTGATCCCCGCCGACTGGAGCGCGGCGCTGCCGCTGGACCTGCTGTTGAGCCCCTGGCTGCTGGCCCTGTTCGGGCTGGCCGTCGGCAGCTTCCTCAACGTCGTCATCCACCGCGTGCCGCTGATGCTGGAGCGCCAGTGGTGGGCCGACGTCGCCGGCCAGCTGACCGACCGCGACTCGTTCCGCCGCGTCTTCGGCGCCGACGCGCCGGCCGGGCTGGCGCAGGCCGGGCTGGGGCTGGACAAGAAACTGGAGGCACTGGCGCCGCTGGGCATCGTCCGGCCCCGCTCGCGCTGCCCGTCCTGCGGCCATGCGATCCGCTGGTACGAGAACGTGCCGCTGGTGAGCTGGCTGGCCTTGCGCGGCCGCTGCTCGGCCTGCAAGACGCGCATCCCGGTGCGTTACCCGCTGGTCGAGCTGGCGACCGCGGCGCTGTTCGGCCTCGTCGCCTGGCGCCTGGGCGCGCAGCCGGCGGTGCTGCTGTGGTGCGGCGCCGTCGCCGTGCTGCTGGCGCTGGCGCTGATCGACTGGGACACGACGGTGCTGCCCGACGGGATGACGCTGCCGCTGCTGTGGGCCGGCCTCGTCGCCGCCGCGCTGGGCTGGCTGCCGGGGCAGACGCTGGCCGACGCGATCGCCGGCGCGGCGGTCGGCTACCTGTCGCTGTGGTCGGTCTACTGGCTGTTCAAGCTCGCCACCGGCAAGGAAGGCATGGGCTACGGCGACTTCAAGCTGCTCGCTGCGCTCGGCGCCTGGCTGGGCTGGCAGGCCATCGTGCCGATCGTGCTGATGGCCTCGGTCATCGGCGCCGTCGTCGGCCTCGGCATGAAGGCCACCGGTTCGCTGCGCGAAGGCCGCTTCGTGCCCTTCGGGCCCTTCCTGGCCGGCGGCGGCCTCGTCGTGCTGCTGGCCGGCCGCGAGACCGTGCTCTCGTGGATCGGCTGGGCCTGACGCCCCGGCCGCGCCGCTTTGGCCTGACCGGCGGCATCGGCAGCGGCAAGAGCACCGTCGCCGCGCTGCTGGCCGAACTCGGCGCCGTCGTCGTCGACACCGACGCGATCGCGCGTGAACTCACCGCGCCCGGCGGCGCCGCGCTGCCGGCGCTGGCCGCGGCCTTCGGGCCGGAGATCGTCGGCGCCGACGGCGCGATGGACCGCGAGCGCATGCGCGCGCTGGCCTTCGCCGACCCCGGCGCGAAACGCCGGCTCGAAGCCGTGCTGCACCCGATGATCGGCGCCGAGGCGCTGGCGCGCGCCGCCGCGGCCGGCGACGCGCCGGTGGTGTTCGACGTGCCGCTGCTCGCCGAGTCGGCGCACTGGCGCGCACGCTGCCAGCGCATCCTCGTCGTCGACTGCCGCGAAGCCACCCAGGTCGAGCGCGTGACACGGCGCTCGGGCTGGAGCGAGGACGCCGTGCGCCGCGTCATCGCCCAGCAGGCGAGCCGCGCCACGCGCCGGCGCATCGCCGACGCGGTGATCTTCAATGACGGGATCACCCCCGGGGAACTGGCCGCCGAGGTCCGGGCGCTGTGGGCGCTGTGGAACAATGGTCCTCACTGAGCATTCCCCCGAAGAGCGCCGACTTTGGTCCTGTACGAGTACCCGTTCAACGAGGGCATCCGCACGATGCTGCGGCTCGAGCACCTGTTCGACCGGCTCGGGCAGCTCGTCGCGCGCGACGCGCCGGTGGACCACCACTTCGCGCTGGCGACGATCTTCGAGATCATGGACGTCGCCTCGCGCGCCGATCTGAAGAGCGACCTGCTGAAGGAGCTGGAGCGCCACCGCGCCCAGCTGCAGTCCTACCGCGGCAACCCGCACATCTCCGAGGCCGCGCTCGACCAGATCGTCGGCCGCATCGACACCGCCTTCAGCGGCCTCAACCAGCTCCAGGGCAAGGCCGGCCAGGCGCTGCAGGGCAACGACTGGCTGATGGGCATCCGCAGCCGCATCGGCATCCCCGGCGGCACCTGCGAGTTCGACCTGCCCTCGTACTACGCCTGGCAGCAGCTCGACCCGGCCAGGCGCCGCGCCGACCTGATGGGCTGGATCGCGACCCTGTCGCCGCTGGCCGAGGCGCTGCAGGTGCTGCTGGGGCTGCTGCGCGACAGCGGCGTGGCCCAGCGGGTCGTCGCCGCCGGCGGCCAGTACCAGCAGAGCCTGCCGGCCGGGCGCACCTACCAGCTGATGCGCGTGCGCCTGGACGCCGCCGACGGCCTGGTGCCCGAGATGACCGGCCACCGGCTGATGGTCGGCGTGCGCCTGATGCGCCCCGACGCCGACGGCCGGCTGCGCCTGGCCGCCGAAGACCGCGACTTCGAGCTGACGCTCTGCGCCTGACCTGTCTCCCCTTCGTTTCCCCGTGACCGCTGCCCGCCTCGTCCCCTGCCCGGCCTGCAAGACGCCGACGCCGTATTCGCCGCAGAACCGCTGGCGCCCGTTCTGCAGCGAACGCTGCCGCAGCCTGGACCTGGGGGCCTGGGCCAGCGAGAGCTACCGCGTCGCCGCCGAGGCGCCGCCCGACGCCGGCGAAGACACGCCGAGCCCGCCAACACGCCAATAACGCCCCGGCCGCTGTCGGCTTTGTCGCGAAGAGCACAGCCGGCCGACGCCCGACACCTTCCGCAAGTCCTTGATCCATAAGGGATCGAGGCATGGCACGGCTCTCGCAGTGCGCGCTCGTCCTCAACCGACGGGCCCGCCATGAGCCACACTGCCTTCATCTCGATCGGTGACCTGCGCCGCAGCCGGCCCGCCCTCGGCGACGCCGCGCCCGCCAGTGCTGGCGGCTGCAGCAGCAGCGGCGGTGCCGGCAAGTCCGGCTGCGGCTCCTCGGCCGGCCCCGAGGACATGCCGGCGGAGATCTGGGAGAAGGTCAAGAACCATCCCTGCTACTCCGAGGAAGCGCACCACCACTTCGCGCGCATGCACGTCGCGGTCGCCCCGGCCTGCAACATCCAGTGCCACTACTGCAACCGCAAGTACGACTGCAGCAACGAGAGCCGCCCCGGCGTCGTCAGCCAGAAGCTGACGCCCGAGCAGGCGGTGAAGAAGGTGCTGGCGGTGGCCAGCGCGATCCCGCAGATGACGGTGCTGGGCATCGCCGGCCCCGGCGACTCGCTGGCCAATCCGCAGAAGACCTTCGAGACCATGCGCCTGCTGCAGCAGCACGCGCCGGACATCAAGCTCTGCCTGTCGACCAACGGCCTGGCGCTGCCCGACTGGGTCGACGAGATCGTCCAGTACAACGTCGACCACGTCACGATCACGATCAACATGGTCGACCCGGCCGTGGGCGAGAAGATCTATCCCTGGATCTTCCATGACCACCGCCGCGTCACCGGCCTGGAAGCGGCGCGCATCCTGCACGAGCGGCAGATGCTGGGCCTGGAGATGCTCACCGCACGCGGCGTGCTGGTGAAGGTGAACTCGGTGCTGATCCCGGGCGTCAACGACGAGCACCTGATCGAGGTGAACAAGGCCGTCAAGGCACGCGGCGCCTTCCTGCACAACATCATGCCGCTGATCTCGGAGGCCGAGCACGGCACCTTCTACGGCCTCAACGGCCAGCGCGGCCCGACGGCGCAGGAGCTGAAGGCCGTGCAGGACGCCTGCGCCGGCGGCGCCAACCTGATGCGCCACTGCCGCCAGTGCCGCGCCGACGCCGTCGGCATGCTCGGCGAAGACCGCAGCGACGAGTTCACGCTCGAGAAGATCGAGGACCTGGCCGTCGTCTACGACCTGGACAAGCGCCGCGCCTACCAGCAGCAGGTCGAGCTGCAGCGCCAGGCCCAGCACCAGGCCAAGGTCGACGCGCTGGCCGCGGCTTTCGACACGCGCCTCGCCGACGACGGGCTGAAGGTGCTGGTCGCCGTGGCCAGCGAGAGCCAGGGCCGGGTCAACCAGCACTTCGGCCACGCCACCGAGTTCCAGATCTACGAGGTCGGCGCCGGCGCCGCGAGCTTCGTCGGCCACCGCCGCGTCGACCTGTACTGCCAGGGCGGCTACGGCGAGGACGAGCAGCTGCCGTCCATAGTCCAGGCGCTGGCCGACTGCCACGCGGTGCTGGTCGCCAAGATCGGCGCCTGCCCGCGCGACGAGCTGCAACGCGCCGGCATCGAGCCGGTGGACCGCTACGCCCACGAGTTCATCGAGAAGGCCGCGCTGGCCTGGTTCGCCGACTACCGCGAACGCATCGCCAGCGGCGCCGTCGTCCACCAGCCGCGCGGCGATGCGCGCCTGCGCCTGGGGGCCTTCACCGGCACCGCGGCGGCCTGATCCCGTCCCCTTCCCTGCCCCACGAGGAGAACCCCATGGCCCTGAAGATCATCGCCTCCATGTGCTCCGGCTGCTCGGCCTGCGAAGCCGAATGCCCGAACAACGCCATCCGCGAAAAGGGCGGCAGCTTCATCATCGATCCGGCCAAGTGCACCGAGTGCGAAGGCCACTTCGACGCCCCGCAGTGCATCGCCGTCTGCCCCGTCGACAACTGCATCAAGAAGGTCTGACGATGGGCGCGGCGAACGTCGTCGTCACCCCCGCCGCCGAGAAGTTCATGCGGCGATTGCTGCGCTTGTCGGAGCACCCGGCCGGCGGGTTCCGGCTGACGGTGACGCCGGGCGGCTGCTCGGGGCTGTCGAGCAGTTTCAGCCTCGACGCCGCGCCGCAGGATGGCGACGCCGTGCTCGACGTCAACGGCCTGCGTGTCTTCCTGCCCGCGGCCAGCGCCGCGCTGCTGGACGGCGTGACGGTCGACTTCGCCGACACGCCGACCTCCAGCGGCCTGCGTTTCCACGACCCGAGGCAGGCCGCCTGCGGCTGCTCCAGCGCCGGTGCGGCGCCGCCGGCGCAGGCCAGCGTGTCGCTGGACTCGCTGCGCCGCATCAGCCGCGTCTAGGGAGACGGGCGATGACGGCCGAACCCCTCGAGACCGTGCCGCCGAGACCCCGCCATGGCTGACATCGTGCGCGACGACGACGAGGTCGAACTCGCGGGCCCGCCGCGTTTCGAGATCGGCGAACGCGTCGCCGCCCGCATCAAGGTGCGCAACGACGGCACTTTCGGCGGCCGCGACATCGGCGACGTGCTGGTCGAACGCGGCGACGTCGGCTACGTGCGCTCGATCGGCAGCTTCCTGCAGCAGTACTACATCTACACCGTCGAGTTCGTCGCCAGCGGCCGCCAGGTCGGCATGCGCGCCAAGGAGCTGTGCACGCTCGACCATCTGCCGCCCGAGGTGCTGGCCCGGCTGGGCGAGCGCGCCGGCCAACTCGACGACCTGCGCTGAGGACCCACGATGCTCGACCCCCGCCTGCCGCGCTACCCCTGGGGCCTGGAAGTCCGGGCCGCCGTCGACCTCTACAACGACGGCTCGGTGCCCGACGCCGAAGAAGACCAGTTGCTGATCGTGCGTGGCGGCCCGGGCGAGATCGTCCAGGTCGGCCACCACGCCGAGGCCAACGTGCCGCTGTACATGGTCGACTTCGGCCTGTGCGTGCTCGGCTGCCTCGAGGAGGAGATCGTGCCGGCCACAGAAGCCGGGGCCGGCGGATGAACGCCGCCGTGCGCCGCCCGCCCGTCGACCGTGGCCCGCGGGCCGCCGTCGTCGCGCTGGACGCGGCGCGCATCGAGCGTGCGCTGGCCGCACGCAGCCGCTACCGCTACGTGCGCCCGCGCCTGGCGGCCGAAGGCGCGGGCTGGAAGATCCTCAGCGCCAACTGCTCGCGCAATGTCGACCCCGACGGCGGCGAGATCGCCATCGCCTGGTTCGAGCCCGACGCCAGCGGCCGCTGGCGGCTGCACGCGCGCGACCACGTCGAGAGCCGCTGGACGCTGGTCGGCGAGGGCCTGACGCTGGACGCCGCGCTGGCCCAGGTCTGCCACGACGAGACGCGGATCTTCTGGCCGTGAGCGTCTACCTCGACCACAACGCGACCACCGCGCCGGCGCCCGAAGCGGTGGCGGCGATGCTGCACGCGCTCGAAGTCGCCTGGGCCAACCCCTCGTCGACGCACGAGCCCGGCCAGCAGGCGCGGCGGCTGCTGGCCGACGCCCGCGCCCGCGTCGCCGCGTTCCTGGGCTGCCAGCCGGCGGAGCTGGTCTTCACCAGCGGCGCCACCGAAGCCAACCACAGCGCCGTGCACGCCGCGCTGGCGGCGACCCGCGGCACCGGGCGCCAGCGCCTCGTGCTGAGCAGCGTCGAACACCCGGGCCTGATGGCGCTGGCCGCGCGGCTGGAGGCCGAAGGCGTGCCGGTGACGCGCCTGCCGGTCGACGCCGACGGCCGCGTCGACCTGGACGCGGCGCGCGAGGCGATCGCCGCCGACGCCGCGCTGGTCAGCGTGATGGGCGCCAACAACGAGACCGGCGTGCGCATGCCGGTGGCCGAACTCGCCGAGCTGGCGCACGCCGCCGGCTCCCGGCTGCACGTCGACGCGACGCAGCTCGCCGGCAAGGCGGCGCTGGACTTCGCCGCGCTGGGCGCCGACCTGCTGAGCGTCTCGGCGCACAAGCTGCACGGGCCCAAGGGCGTCGGCGCACTCGTCGTGCGCAAAGGCTTCGCGCTGGCGCCGCTGCTGCCCGGGCGCCAGGAGCGCCACCGCCGCGGCGGCACCGAGAACCTGCCCGGCATCGCCGGCTTCGCCGCCGCCTGCGACCGCGCCGCGGCAACGCTGGCCGACGACCTGCCGCGCATCGCCGAGCTGCGCGACCGGCTGGAAGCCGGCTGCGCCACCCTGCCCGGCGTGCAGGTCTACGGCCGCCGCGCCGTGCGCGTGGTCAACACCTGCTGCCTGCGTTTCGGCACGCTGGACGCCGAAATCGTGCTCGGCCGGCTGGAGCGCGCCGGCGTCGTCGCCTCGTCGGGCGCGGCCTGCGCCGCCGGCGGCACGCAGCCTTCGCACGTGCTGCTGGCGATGGGTGAACCGGCACTGCATGCGCGCGCCGCGCTGCGTTTTTCGCTCGGCCGCGACAGCACCGAAGCCGACGTGCAGCAGGCACTGGACGCCGTGCACGCCGCCATCGCCCCCTTGCTGCAGGACGCCGCCGTGGCGGCCTGCCCCTGAATCCACGATTCCACGACTGGAGCCGACGATGAAAGTGATGATGCGCCGCAATTCCGCCGGGGTGCTCTCGGCCTACGTGCCGAAGAAGGACCTGGAGGAGCCCGTGGTCGCGCAGGAGAAGCCGGGCCTGTGGGGCGGCACCGTGACGCTGGCCAACGGCTGGGTGCTGTCGCTGCCCGAGATGGCCGAGACGACGACGCTGCCGATCACCGTCGAAGCCAAGAAGCTGGCGGAGGACTGATGGACGCCGCCACGCTCGCCGACGCGCTGGCGCTGGCCGAGGCGGCGCCCGACCTGCGGGCCGCCGCCACGCGGCTGCGCGAGCGCCTGGCGCCGCTGCGTGTCGTCGTCGTCGACGCCGTCGACCTGCGCGACGAGACGCCGGCCGCCGCCGGCGAACGCTGCGCGCTGTTTCTCGGCGCTTCCGACGGCCACTGCTGGCAGGTCACCGCCGACCCGGCGCAGGCCGCCGCCGTCTTCGTCGCCGCACGGCGCTGAACCGGAGAACCGCGATGAGTCACACGACGATCGACACGCTGCCCGAGGCCGTCGCCGCCGGCCTGGCCGCCGGCACGCTGTGCCCCTATCTCGGCCCCGGGCTGCTGGCGCTGTGCGACGGCCCGCGGCCGCCGGCCGACGCGCTGGCGCTGGCGGCGCTGCTCACCGCGCGCGTCTCGGTGCCGGCCAAGATCCGCAACCGGCTCACCGCCGCGGCGCAGTTCATCGAGAACTTCAAGCACCGCAAGACGCTGGTCAACACGATGGACCAGGCCTTCGCCGCGCCGGCCGCGCCGTCGGCGCTGCACCGCTGGCTGGCGGCGCTGCCGGCGCCGCTGATCGTCGACTGCTGGTACGACGACACGCTGCGCCGCGCGCTCTCCGCCCGCGACGACTGGGCCGAGGTGCAGGGCCTGTCGCAGAGCGAACACTTCGGCACCTGGACCGGCTGGTACGGCGCCGACGGCCACGCCACCGACGCGCCGCAGGAAGCGCGCACCGTGTTCTACAAACCCTGGGGCGGACGCTCGCCGGCGTCGAACTACCTGATCTCGGACTCCGACTTCGTCGAGGTGCTGACCGAGATCGACATCCAGACGCCGATCCCGGCCGTCGTGCAGCAGCGCCGCGCGGCGCTGGGTTTCGTCTTCCTCGGCTGCCGCTTCGACGACCAGCTGCCGCGCGCCTTCGCGCGCCAGGTGATGAAGCGCAGCGCCGGGCCGCACTACGCCGTGCTGCCCGAGACGCCGACGCGCATGGAGCAGCGTTTCCTGGACGAGCAGGGCATCGTGCGCATCGCGCTGCCGCTGGCCGAGGTGGCCGAGGCGCTGACCGGCCTGCCGCAGCCGGCCTGAGCCGTGTACCACCAGGCGCTGTACGCCATCGTGATGGACGCCGGCGCCGCGGTCGGCGACCTGACGCGGGCGATGCAGGGCGAAGACGAGCTCTTCGCCAGCCCGCGCACGCTGGCCGCCGTCGAGGCGCAACTGCTGACGATGGCGCACACGCTGGGCAACCTGACGCCGGTGCTGCGCGACAAGCTGGCGCTGGCCGACTGGGCCGGCTGGCAGGCGCTGCACGCAGCGCTGCGCGAAGGCCGCGAGCCGCGCCGCGAAGCCGTCTGGTACGCCGTCAGCGCGCTGGTGCCGCAGACGATGGGGCTGCTGGCGGAGCTGCGGCGGCGCGAGCCGGTGTGGTTCGAGGCCGGGTATTGAGGCGGAGCTTTTCGTCAGCTGCGAGGCGCCTCCTTGCGGCGCTCAGAGGTACTCGTCCTTCAAGACCGCGGCGTCCGCCACCAGCTGCGTGAGCCGCCGGGCCTGTTCCACCACGAAGCCGGCGATGCGCTGGACGAAGGCACGCTCGGCCTCGCCTTCGTAGGCGGCGTCTTCAGCCTGGGCGGCCGCCGCGGCTTCGGCCAGCCTGGCCAGCCGCTGGCCTTCCCGGCGCATCAGCTTGCGGTCGATGCCGCAGCGTGTGGCGAAGTCCGCCAACGCGAAGGGCGACAGCTCGGCGTGACTGAAGACATCGCCGTAGGCCATGGCCAGCTCGGTGTCGAGCCCGTCGTACTGCAGCACGCTCACCAGGTCGTACCAGGGCGTCGGTTCCAGCAGGCCGCCCGGGCGCACGAAGAACGAGAAGTTCTTGCCGTGGGCGTCGCTGTTGCCGATCAGGAACTGGAACAGCGCCCAACGCAGCATCGCCAGCCGGGCGGCCGCCTTGTTGGCCGTGAGCTCGGCGCAGCCGAACAGGCGCTCGAAGCTGACGCCGTCGCGGATGTGGCGCACCGCCTCGGCACTGCCCAGGTTGCGCTCGTACTTGTAGGCGACCGGCAGGTCGCAGGCCTGGCAGGCGTCGATGATGTGCCGGCGCCGGACCCGGGGCTGGCCGCCGGCGTTGTCGAGCTCGCGGTCGAAGCGCCGCACCACCAGCACCGGCCGGGGCGTGCGCAGCAGCCCGACCTCGGCCGCCGGCAGGCCCATGCGTCGGGCCAGCGACATGCAGAAGTGTTCATTGACCGCCAGGTGCGGCGTCTTCGGGTTGCCGGTGTCGGGCTTGAGGATGTGCGTCGAGGCCAGGCGCTGCCCATCCACCAGGAAGAGCCGTCCGCCGTCGTCGAGCGGCCGGTCGAGATAGACCAGCAGCTTGTCCTGCAGGCCGGCCACCGACATGCGGACCTTGCCGTCCCACACCGTCAGCGGCACGTGCTCGCGCTCGGCGATGCGCCGGTCGAGTTCCGGCCGGGAGACCTCTCGCAGCACGGCTTCACCCGCCTGCGCCGCCGCGGCGTCGCCCGTGAAGCGCAGCGCGCCCGCCGTCTCGGCGCCCAGGGCCCAGATGAGACCGAAGACGTTGGTCCTGGCCAGGCCGTTGTAGGCGACCGCCACGTCCAGCGCCCGGCCTTCGGGCAACAGGTGCTCGATGAAACGTTTGATGGACGCCGACGGGTAGTCGGCCGGTGGACGCGTCAACGGCAGTGCCGGAGACAGCGGGTAGGACCGGGCGTCGGCGACCCAAGGCTCGGCATAACTCAGGCGCCAGCGGTCGTCGCGTCCCTCGTGTTCGACAGTGGCCACCCGGGTCTCGTCCGCCCAGACGTGCAGTGCGTGGGTCATGCTGACGGCCTCACGGTTTGCTGTCGCGGGCGGGCGCGGACGGGCTGTGGCTGGCCGCCTCCCGGGCCCAGGGGTGCTCCTTGGGCAGCACCATCAGCGCCATGCCCAGACCGTCGAGCACGGCCAGCGCCTTGTCCAGGCGCACCGAGCCTTGGCCGTTCTCGAGCCGGGACATCAGGTCCACCGAGACGCCCAACAGACCGGCGGCATCGTCGATGCGCAGCGACTGCGACTTGCGGCGCTCGCGCACGACCGGGCCCAGCTCGGGAGCCGAGTTCAGCAGGGTCGGGCTGCGGCTGGAGGTGTCGGTCATTTCGGAGTTCCAGTTGGGAGGCCCGGCGAGCGGGCCTCCGTGACGGAATTTCTGCTACTCCGAAATCTTAGCGATCCTGCGGCCGCTCATCCACCACAGTTTCGGCAAATCAGAAACCGTTGGTCCGGATGGCGCACCAGGTGACATGTTTCTGTTATTCCGAAGCACGTTCCCATCGGGAGACAGCCCTCCCGCCTGTCTTCTCACCGTCCGCGAGCACAGCGGTCCCGCGTCCACCGCCTCTTCACTTCAACACCTTCGCCCTCTCCCCCGCGCTGTAGTGGCTGAAGTGCCCTTCCTTCGCCGCCGCCCGGCGCGCCAGCGCCAGCTTGCCGGCGGTCTGGCCGTGCGGCGCGATGCGCGACACCAGGCGTTCGGGTTCGCCGGCGCCGCATTGCGGGCACGACGGCACGGTGCTGCTGCGCACCAGCAGTTCAAACTCGTGGCTGCAGGCGGGGCAGCGGTATTCGTAGATCGGCATCGCGGTCTCCAGGATCAGGATTCGGGGCTGGCGCAGTGGCCACTGGGCGAGACACAGACGTCCAGCCGGCCGGGCGGTGCGTCGTGCAGGCCGACGAAGGCGTGCACCTCGGCGGTGTCGAAGCCGACCAGCGTCGCGCCGTCTTCGCGGCGCAGCAGCGGGCGGCGGATCAGCAGCGGCTCGGCCAGCAGCAGCGCCAGCGCGGCCTCGGCGTTCACCGCGTCGGGGTCGAGTTCGCCGCTCTTGATGCGCGGCGCCGAGCGGTTGAACCACGCCGCCGGCGGCAGCGGCGCCAGGAAGGCGAGCAGCGTCTCGCGTGTCCAGGGCTCGGCCAGCAGGTTGCGCCGCTCCAGCGTGTGGCCGGCGGCTTCCAGCGCGGCGCGCTGGCGGGCGTTGCCGCCGCAGCCGGGTTTCTCGTAGAAGGTGATGTGGGCCATCGTTCGGTCCTCGTGTCAGCGCGGCGGGTCCAGCGCCAGCGCCGTGAGCGCGCTGGCCTGTTCGACGACCGCGTGGCGGATGTCGGGTTTCAGACGTGTCAGCCACTCGCGCGGCAAGCGGCTGGCGCCGCAGCGTGCGCCGGCCAGCATGCCGACCAGCGCGCCGTTGGTGTCGGCGTCCTCGCCCTGGTTGACGCAGTCGACCAGCGCGTCCTCGAAGCCTTCACGCGTGCTGAAGTAGTGCAGCACGGTCTGCATCGTGTCGACGACGTAGGCGCTGGCGCGGCCGCGGTAGGGCGTGAAGCGGAACTTGGGGTGCGCATCGACGATCGCGGCGATGCGTTCGGCGCTCTGCGCCGGGCGGTCGCCGAGCAGCAGGCCCTGCAGCAGCCGGCCGAGTGCCAGCGTCGCGGCGTCGGACAGCGCGTGGTGGTGGGTGACCCGCGCCTGGGCCAGCGAGACACGCTCGAACAAGGCGTCGTCGCCCAGCGTCGCCAGCGCCACCGGAAGGTTGCGCATCGCCGCGCCGTTGCCGCCGTCGCCTTCGTTGTACGGGCCTTCGAGCGAACCGTCGGCCAGATAACGCTGGATGCCGCGGCGGCAGGTGTTGCCGCAGTCCACCGGCCTGGAGCGCAGCCAGCCGACGAAGGCCTCGGCGACCAGCCGCGTGTCCCAGGGCCGGCCTTCGGCGGCCCCGCGCAGCAGCGCCGCGCCCAGCGCCAGGCTCATCGTCGTGTCGTCGGTGACTTCGCCGGGTTTCAGCTTGAGCCAACCGCCGCCGACGATGCGCCGGTGCACGCCCCAGCGGTGCACGATCTCGCGCGGCGTCATGAACTCGACCGTCGCGCCCAGCGCGTCGCCCAGCGCCAGCCCGAGGTAGGCGCCGAGCGCACGGTCGGCCACCGCGGCAAGGCCGCCGGCCGCGGCGATGCGCCCGGCCAGGTCCTCACTCATAACTCACCTTCAGCTCGTAGAGGCCGCCGATGGCCAGCACCTCGCCTTCGGCCTGCAGCGAGCGTGTGCTCAGCACGCCGGGTGCCAGCAGCAGCTTGCACAAGGGCACCCGCGCCTCGAACACCCAGTCGCCGAAGCAGCCGGCCTGCTCGCGCGAACGTGTGAACGAGACGATGTTGTTCAGCCGCACGGTGCAGCGGCGCTCGCGCAGCGAGCCGGCGACGATCTGCTCCTCGACGTTGGAACTGCCGCGCCACAGCGTGACGTGGGGGCCGGCGCCCATCAGCTCGAAGCGCGCCAGCATCCACTGGCAGTACTCGAACACCAGGTCCAGTTGCTGCCAGATGCAGTTGTTGTGGAAGCGGCTGCCGGCCTTCTCCTCGAGGTAGCGCATCCAGGCCGGCGACGGGTAGCGCGCCAGCGCCTCGCGGTGGTAGGTGGGCGCCAGCCCGAAGCGGCTCTCGACCCAGCCCTTCAGCACCGCGCCGGCCGGACTGTTGCTGTCCAGCACCCAGCCCTGCATCAGCTTCAGGTAGCTGGTGCGCCAGCGGCGGCGCTCGGCCTCGCCGGCGTCGGCCGCCGGCGTGCCGAGGCCGAAGCCCAGGCTCATGTAGTGCTGGAAGACCTCGCGCGCCTGCTCGGCGTCGGGGCAGCGGCCGAGCAGCGCGAACAGCCCCGGCTGCGTCTCGCGCGCACCCGCGATGCGCAACGGCTGCGGGTGCGCGTTGAAGGCGAGACTGGCCAGCACCGGCGCCGGGATGCCGACCAGGTTGGTCGTGTACCAGCGCTCGGGGTGCGGGTCGTGGGCGTCGGCGGCGGCCACCGAACGCAGGCTCAGACCGGGCGGTTCTCGTACGGGTTGCGCACCGGGCCCATCAGCGCCAGGCCTTCCTCGTAGCTGATCTTCGGGAAGCTGTCCTTGAAGGCCAGCGCACGTTCGGTGACGGCGTCGGTCTTGCCGGCGGTGTCCAGGCGCTTGAGCTCGGTCTTCTCGAGGTACAGCAGCTCGAGCATCTCGTTGTAGACCGTGGCCTCGTCGATCGGCAGCACGTAGAAGGTGGCGCCGCCGTACTCGACCTGGTAGCGCTTGGACAGGTCAATGTTGTCGCAGAACAGGAAGTACTTGCCCTGGGGCGACAGCGTCTCGCCCAGCACCTCGGCCAGCAGCTTCAGGTATTCGAAGGACAGCAGGAAGCCGCAGAGGAAACCGATCTGCGTCTCGCCGGCGTTGGCCGCGGCGATGACCTGCTCGCAGGCGATCTCGGGCGGGCGCGCCTCGTCGGCCAGCTTGGCCTGGAACTTCAGCGCCAGGTCACCGCGAAAGCCGAAACGGCCGGCCTTGTGCGTCGGCGCCTTCAGCACGCTGTTGAAGAGGCGGCCTTCGGCTTCGAGGCGGGCGAAAGCGGTGTCTTGGATCGAGAGGGTCATCGGGATCTCCGCAATTGGAAAGGTCGAACGGGAACCGGTGGGCACCGCCTACGGCGGCCTGGACATCGACCACAAGACAGCAACACCCGTACCACGCCATTGCAGGCCCGGTTTCGTCGTGAACCTCACGCGGCGGGCGCCATTTCGCCCCCGACGAATGCCACGCGCGTCCCGGCTTTGTCGTGTTTCGGACATTCGACACCGGAGCCACGAAGAGCCGCCCACCGAGATGTTTTTCCTTTCACGACAAGCACTTAGGCGATTTGCACGAGGTTGGCACGGCGGTTGCGATGCGCTGGCTGCGCTTCAATGCCCGCCGGCCCGAAGGCACCTCCTAGAAGAAAACCCAGCAGTCGAAGGCGGCAAGGAATTCGCGAACAGGCTTTCGCAGCCACTCGTTGATTCGTCTCGACCCCAAAGCTCACTACCTAACGGAGTTCAACCCATGAGCAAGCTTCGGCAGATCGCCTTCTACGGCAAGGGTGGCATCGGCAAGTCCACCACCTCGCAGAACACCCTCGCGGCGCTGGCCGAGATGGGCCAGAAGATCCTCATCGTCGGCTGCGACCCCAAGGCCGACTCGACCCGCCTGATCCTGCACGCCAAGGCGCAGGACACGGTGCTGTCGCTGGCCGCCGAGGCCGGCTCGGTGGAGGACCTCGAACTCGAGGACGTCCTCAAGATCGGTTTCCGCGGCATCAAGTGCGTGGAGTCCGGCGGCCCGGAACCGGGCGTCGGCTGCGCCGGCCGCGGCGTCATCACCTCGATCAACTTCCTCGAGGAGAACGGCGCCTATGACGACGTCGACTACGTCAGCTACGACGTGCTGGGCGACGTGGTCTGCGGCGGCTTCGCGATGCCGATCCGCGAGAACAAGGCGCAGGAGATCTACATCGTCATGTCCGGCGAGATGATGGCCATGTACGCGGCCAACAACATCTCCAAGGGCATCCTGAAGTACGCCAACTCGGGCGGCGTGCGCCTGGGCGGCCTGATCTGCAACGAGCGCAAGACCGACAAGGAATACGAGCTCGCCGAAGCGCTGGCCAAGCGCCTGGGCACCAAGCTCATCCACTTCGTGCCGCGCAACAACGTCGTGCAGCACGCCGAGCTGCGCCGCATGACGGTCGTCGAGTACGACCCGAACTGCGCCCAGGCCCAGGAGTACCGCACCCTGGCCAACAAGGTGCACGCCAACGCCGGCAACGGCGTCATCCCGACCCCGATCACGATGGACGAGCTCGAAGACCTGCTGATGGAGTTCGGGATCATGAGCAAGGAAGACGAGTCCATCGTCGGCAAGACCGCGGCCCAAGCAGCGGCCTGATACAGGCCCTGCGGCACCGGGCACGCCCCGGTGCCGGGCCGCCCACCCTGCCCACGGAGAACGACCCATGACCATGACCGCTGAAGAGCGCAAGGCCGCCAACAAGGCCTTGATCGACGAAGTGCTGAAGGCCTATCCGGACAAGATGGCCAAGAAGCGCGCCAAGCACCTGAACGCCTACGAAGAGGGCCGTCCCGACTGCGGGGTGAAGTCCAACATCAAGTCGCTGCCCGGCGTGATGACGATCCGCGGCTGCGCCTACGCCGGCTCCAAGGGCGTGGTGTGGGGCCCGATCAAGGACATGGTGCACATCAGCCACGGCCCGGTGGGCTGCGGCCAGTACTCCTGGGCCTCGCGCCGCAACTACTACGTCGGCATCACCGGGGTCGACAGCTTCGGCACGATGCAGTTCACGTCCGACTTCCAGGAGAAGGACATCGTCTTCGGCGGCGACAAGAAGCTCGAGAAGATCATCGACGAGATCGAGGAGCTGTTCCCGCTGAACAAGGGCATCTCGATCCAGAGCGAGTGCCCGATCGGCCTGATCGGCGACGACATCGAGGCCGTCAGCAAGAAGAAGAGCAAGGAGATGGACGGCAAGACCATCATCCCGGTGCGCTGCGAAGGCTTCCGCGGCGTCAGCCAGTCGCTGGGCCACCACATCGCCAACGACGCGATCCGCGACTGGGTCTTCGACAAGACCGACCCGGGCAAGTACGCCGAGTTCGTCTCCACGCCCTACGACGTCGCGATCATCGGCGACTACAACATCGGCGGCGACGCCTGGTCCAGCCGCATCCTGCTGGAGGAGATCGGCCTGCGCGTCATCGCCCAGTGGTCCGGCGACGGCACGATCGCCGAGCTGGAGAACACGCCCAAGGCCAAGCTCAACGTCCTGCACTGCTACCGGTCGATGAACTACATCAGCCGGCACATGGAGGAGAAGTACGGCGTGCCCTGGGTCGAATACAACTTCTTCGGCCCGACGCAGATCGAGAAGAGCCTGCGCGAGATCGCCAGCCACTTCGACGACACGATCAAGGCCAACGCCGAGCGCGTGATCGCCAAGTACCGGCCGATGGTCGACGCCGTCATCGCCAAGTACAAGCCGCGCCTGGACGGCAAGAAGGTGATGCTCTACGTCGGCGGCCTGCGTCCGCGCCACGTCATCGGGGCCTACGAGGACCTGGGCATGGAGATCTGCGGCACCGGCTACGAGTTCGCCCACAACGACGACTACCAGCGCACCACCCACTACATCAAGGACGGCACGCTGATCTACGACGACGTGACGGGCTACGAGTTCGAGAAGTTCGTCGAGCGCGTGCAGCCGGACCTGATCGGCTCGGGCATCAAGGAGAAGTACGTCTTCCAGAAGATGGGCCTGCCGTTCCGGCAGATGCACAGCTGGGACTACTCCGGCCCCTACCACGGCTACGACGGCTTCGCCATCTTCGCCCGTGACATGGACATCGCGATCAGCTCGCCGGTCTGGGGTCTCGCCAAGGGCGCGCCCTGGAAGAAAGCGGCCTGAGCCCGCCACCGCATCAAGGAGCACACCATGCCGCAAAACGCCGACAAGATCATCGACCACGAGCTGCTGTTCCGCGAGCCGGAGTACCAGAAGCTCTTCGCCGACAAGAAGGCGAACTTCGAATACAAGCACGCCGACGTCAAGATCGACGAGATCCGCAACTGGACCAAGACGCCGGAATACCGCGAGAAGAACTTCGCCCGCGAAGCGCTGACCGTCAACCCGGCCAAGGCCTGCCAGCCGCTGGGCGCCGTCTTCGTCGCCAACGGCTTCGCCAGGACGCTGCCGTTCGTGCACGGCTCGCAGGGCTGCGTCGCCTACTACCGCAGCCACTTCAGCCGCCACTTCAAGGAGCCGACGTCCTGCGTCAGCTCGTCGATGACCGAGGACGCCGCGGTCTTCGGCGGCCTGACCAACATGGTCGACGGCCTGGCCAACAGCTTCAACCTCTACAAGCCCGACATGATCGCGGTGTCGACGACCTGCATGGCGGAAGTCATCGGCGACGACCTGAACGCGTTCATCAAGACGGCCAAGGAGAAGGGCAGCATCCCGGCCGACTTCGACGTGCCGTTCGCGCACACCCCGGCCTTCGTCGGCAGCCACGTCACCGGCTACGACAACGCGCTGCTGGGCGTGCTGCAGCACTTCTGGGAAGGCAAGGCCGGCGTCACGGCGCCGCTGGAGCGCGTGCCCGACGAGAGCATCAACTTCATCGGCGGCTTCGACGGTTTCGTCGTCGGCAACCTGAAGGAGATCAAGCGCATCTTCGCGCTGTTCGGCGTCGAGGCGACGATCCTCTGCGACCCGTCCGAAGTCTGGAACACCCCGACCGACGGCGAGTTCCGCATGTTCTCCGGCGGCACGACCAAGGCCGAGGTCGAGCGTGCGCTGCACGCCAAGGCGACCATCGTCTTCCAGGAATACAGCTGCGAGAAGACCGCCAAGTACCTGCGCGAGAAGGGCCACGAGGTCGTCGTGCTGAACGCGCCGGTGGGCGTGGGCGGCACCGACGAGCTGCTGATGGCCATCAGCCGCCTGACCGGCAAGCCGGTGCCGGCCGAGCTGGAACTCGAACGCGGCCAGCTCGTCGACGCCATCGCCGACAGCCAGGCCCATCTGCACGGCAAGAAGTACGCGCTCTACGGTGATCCCGACCAGCTCATCGGCTACACGAAGTTCCTGCTCGAGCTGGGCGCCGAGCCGACCCACGTGCTGTCGACCAACGGCAACGAGGACTGGGCCGAGAAGGTGCGTGCGGTGCTCGCCGCCTCGCCCTACGGCCAGGACTGCAAGGTCTACCCGAAGCGCGACCTCTGGCACCTGCGCAGCCTGCTGTTCACCGAGCCGGTGGACTTCCTGATCGGCAACACCTACGGCAAGTACCTCGAGCGCGATGCCGGCACACCGCTGGTGCGCCTGGTGTTCCCGATCTTCGACCGCCACCACTACCACCGTTACCCCACCTGGGGCTACGAGGGCGGCATGCGGCTGCTGACGATGCTGCTCGACGAGTACTTCGAGAAGCTGGACGCCAACACCAACATCGCCGGCAAGACCGACATCTCGTTCGACATCATCCGCTGACGGCCACGGCGGGCCGGTTCGCCCCGGCCCGCCGCCCTCACGAGGAGACCCCGCGATGACCGACCCCGACCGCGACAGCCCCGTGCTCGTGCGCCTCACGCGCGACGGCCGCCGCGTCGAGGTCATCGCCGGCGCCGTCTGCCTGGACGGCCGCCCCGAGGCGCACGAGCTCGTGCCCCTCTCAGAACACCCCAACCGCAGCGCGGTGCTCGCGCTGTGCCCCGACGCCAGCCACATGGCCGGCCGGCTGGCGCTGACGCTGGCCGAGGCCTCGGTCGCGCAGGCCGCGCTGCGCCGCGCCCGGGACGGCTTCGACGGCAGCGAGGCCGCGGTGCGCGAGCGCCTGCGCCAGGCCGTCTGGCAGCGCAGCATCGTCGGCCAGGGCGTCGACGAATGATCTACGTGCTCGAGTGCCCGCCCGCCGGCACGGCACGCGCCTGGTTCGCCTACGACGCCGAGGACCTGGTCGAGCGCGTCGCAGACCGCCGCGGTCTGGCCGCCTGGGAGGTCTGGGACCGACGCAGCCCGCGCGAACTGCTCGCGATGTGCGGCGAGCAACCCGAGGCCCCCGGCGTCGCCCAACGCCTGCCGGCGCTGTGCGCGCTCGGCGCCGAACACGGCTGGGACACGCCGCTGCACCGTGCCGACGCGCTGCTCGGCCGCGGCGTGATGACCGCCGCGGCGGTCGACACGCTGGAGGCCTGCGCCGCGACGCTGGACGCCGGCGGCTCGCCGGCCGTGATCTGGCCCGACGACACGAGCGCGATCCTGGCGTTCGAGGACGACACGCTGGCGCTGTGGCAAGGCGCCGGCTGGCGCGCACGCCACGCGCTGCGCGAACAGCTCGTCGCCACCGAGGCGCTGGCCGACGCGTGACAAAGTCCTGACGCGGTAACGGCGCTTGACGCCGGCCGCGAGCCGCGCATCATCGTCCCGAACGGGACGCCTGTCGGTCCGGTGCACCCGCCCGGGTGCAGCCGACGGCCCCCGCCTGGAAGGCGAAGACAAGGCATGCGTTTGCCATGGCGGTTCCTGATCGGGCTGCTGTGGGCCGCGGGCGCCCAGGCCCAGGGGCAGGTTTACGGGCTGGCCGGCAAGAGCACCGACGACCCCAACTACGTCGCCGCCTGGCGCGGCTGTGCCGCCGAGGCCCAGACCTGGGGCGACCGCTGCATCGCGCTCGGCGTGCGCGGCCCGGCCCGCGCACGCGCCCAGGACGCGGCCATCGTTGCCGGCCTGCAGCGCGGGCTCTCGGGCCTGGCCGTCGCGGTGACCAACTCGCGTTATCTCGGCGAGTCGGCCCTCGCGCTGGCGGCCGAACGCGGCGTGCCGGTCGTCACCTTCGAGACCGACGTCGACCCGGCGCAGCGCGCGCTGCGCCGCGTGCACATCGGCGCCGACAACACCGACATCGGCCGCCAGCTCGCGGCCCTGGTCGCCGCGCGCCGCCCGGCAGGCGGCCAGCTCTGCCTGCTCGCCGGCGACTCGCACGACGCCGCCACGGCCGCCCGCGTGACGGCGCTGCGGCGCACGCTGGCGCAGGACCCGAAACTCGCCGAAGGCGCCCGCCTGTCAGGCGAACGCGGCTGGCGCGAGGTCGCGCGCTGCCCGTGGTTCAACGGCGACGACGCGCGGCGTGCGCTGCGCCAGCTCGCCACCGCGTTCCGCGACGAGGACGCCGACGCCGTCGTGGCGCTCGGCGCCTGGCCCTTCGCCGACCCGGGCGCCTACCGCGCCGCCGTGCAGCCGCTGGCCGCGCAGGACCGGCAGCGTGTCGTCGTCGCGGCCACCGGCGCGCTCACGGCCGGGCAGAAGGCCCTGCTGGCCGACGGGCTGGTGCAGGGCTACGTGTCGGTCGACTACGAGCAGATGGGCCGCTACGCCTACCGGGCGATGAAGCGGCTGGCCACCGGCCACCCGGTGGAGCCGTCGATCCGGATCGGCGCGGTGGTGCGCCACGCGCTGTGAGCCGGCCCGCCGCGATGCCGCCGGCGATGCGCCGCCTGTCGCGTGAACTGCTGCTGCGCGTAGCAGCGGCCAGCGTCGTGCTGGTGCTGCTGGCGACGCTGGCCAACGCCTGGATCAGCCATCGCGACGAACGCGGCCGCCAGCGCGAGCAGGTGCAGGCAGTGCTCGGCGCCTACGGGCCGGCGCTCGCCAAGGCGGTCTGGGAACTCGACGACGCCTCGGTCCAGGTGCAGCTGCAGGGGCTGCGCAGCTTTCCGGCGCTGCTGTCGGCCGAGGTGCGCGGGCGCGGCATCGACGAACGCTACGCCAAGCCCGGCGCGAACCCGGTGCACGCCGGCGAGACGCTGCGCCACCCGCTGCCGGCCCCGGACGGCCAGGGCACGGTCGCGGTGCTCGAGCTGCGCCTGGACGAAGACTGGCTGAACGGCCAGGTCTGGCAGGCCTCGCGCCAGTTCGCGGCCGCGGCGCTGGTCGAGATGCTGCTGCTCGCGGCGCTGGTGTACGCGCTGGTCGCGCGCAGCGTCTCGCGGCCGCTGGAGCGGCTGCACGCCCACGTGCGCGCGCTGGACCTCAGCCGGCTGGGCGAACCGGCGCCCCGGCCGCCGGGCCCGGCCAACGAGCTGCACGCACTCGCCGACGGCATCACCGGCCTGCAGCGCGCCCTGCAGCACCAGCTGGCGCTGCAGACGCGGCAGTTCGACGAAGTGCTGCGCCGCATGGCCGACGGCGCCGGCGTCGTCGACGCCGATGGCCGCATCGTCGTCTGCAACCCGGCCTGGGCGGCGATGCTCGGCGCCGCAGGGCCAGCGCAGGCGCTCGGGCTGCCGGCCACGGCCTGGCTCGCCGAACCGTCGTGGGACACGCTCGCTGCGCGGCTGGCGCAGGCGGGCACGCTGCCCGCCGAAGACCTGTCGCTGCGCCGCGCCGACGGCGGCACGCTGGCCACCGAGGCCAGCTTCGCGGTCTTCGCACGCGCCGACGCCGGCGCGCCGGCGCGCGTGCAGCTGGTGCTGCGCGACGTCAGCGCCCGGCGCGAGACCGAACGCACGCTGGTCGCCGCACGCGAGGCCGCCGAGGCGGCGACGCGCGCCAAGAGCGACTTCCTGGCCAACATGAGCCACGAGATCCGCACGCCGATGAACGCGATCCTCGGCATGACGGCGCTGGCGCTGCGCACCGAACTCGACCCGCGCCAGCGCGACTACCTCGAGAAGACCCGCGCCGCGGCGCAGTCGCTGCTGGGCATCGTCAACGTCATCCTCGACTTCTCGAAGATCGAGGCCGGCCGGCTGGAGCTCGAGCACGACGAGTTCGAGCTCGACGCGGTGCTCGACGGCGTCGCGGCCATCGTCGCGCTGCAGGCGCACGACCGCGGCCTGGGCTTCCTGCTCGACGTGTCCGAGCAGGTGCCGCGGCGGCTGGTCGGCGACGCGCTGCGGCTGTCGCAGGTGCTGGTCAACCTGTGCGGCAACGCGGTCAAGTTCAGCGAACGCGGCGAGGTGCTCGTGCGCGTCGAGGCGCTGGACGCCGCCGACCCGCACCTGCAGCGCCTGCGTTTCGTCGTGCACGACGAAGGCATCGGCCTGTCGCCGCAGGATCTGGAGCGCCTGTTCCGGCCGTTCAGCCAGGTCGACGCCTCGACGACGCGGCGCTACGGCGGCACCGGCCTGGGCCTGGCGATCAGCCGCCAGCTGGTGCAGGCGATGGGCGGGGACATCGCGGTGCGCAGCAGCCCGGGACGCGGCAGCGAGTTCGCCTTCGACGCGGTTTTCGGCCGCAGCGACCGGCCCGCCGCCGCGGCCCGGCGGGCGCCGCGTGAAGGCCTGCGCCTGCTGGCGGCCCACGCCAGTGCGCGCGCACGCACGATCCTGGCCGCCCGGGCGGCCGAGATCGGCTGCAGCGCAGCCGCGGCGAGCTCGGGCGACGAAGCCGCCGCCGCCCTGGCCGCCGGCGCCGTCGACCTGGTGCTGCTCGACGCGGCGCTGATCGCGGCGGACGCCGGCCTGCCCGCAAGGCTGCGGG
>NZ_AEWG01000098.1 GCF_000190375.1 Rubrivivax benzoatilyticus JA2 = ATCC BAA-35 | reverse complement strand
CCGGCGGCGGCTGCAGACGGCGCTGCCGCCCGAGGCGGCAGCGGCCGGGACTCGGCCCGGCGACGGAGGCGGTGCGGCCGGTGATCCTCATCAGGGTGGGCCCCGGCGAGTGCGGCCCGGCTCCCGAGGGCTCAGTGGGTGGCGCTGTCCATCAGGCCCATGTCGGCGCTGCTCATCAGCGCCTCGATGTCGACCAGGATCAGCATGCGCTCGGCGTCGCCGCTCTTCACCGCGCCGATGCCGGTGATGTAGTGGGCCTCGATGCTGGAGCTGAGCTCCGGCGCCGGCTTGATCTGCTCGCGGTTGAGCTCGAGCACGTCGGACACCGAGTCGACCACGGCGCCGACGACGCGGCCGCGCACGTTGAGCACGATGACGACGGTGAAGCCGTTGTACTCGGCGCTCTCGCAGCCGAGCTTCAGGCGCAGGTCGATGATCGGCACGATGACGCCGCGCAGGTTCACGACACCCTTGATGAACGACGGCGCGTTGGCGATGCGCGTCGGCGGCTCGTAGGAGCGGATCTCCTGCACGCGCAGGATGTCGATGCCGTACTCCTCGCCGCCGAGGCGGAAGGTGAGGAACTCACCGCCGGCCTGGCCCTCGACGGCCGCGGCGCCGTTCGAGGCGGAGGCCGCGCGCGTGCGCTCGCTGCGGGCAGAGGGGGCAACTTCGGTCAGCATGTCCATTTCGTGTCCTTCAGGAAGGCGTCGTACGGGTTATCGACCGTCGCGGCGCCGAGTTGAGCGGGGCGGGCGTGGCAGATGCCACGCCGGGCGTCAGAACGTTTCCCAGTCGCCGTCGTCGCGTGCGGCCGG
>NZ_AEWG01000099.1 GCF_000190375.1 Rubrivivax benzoatilyticus JA2 = ATCC BAA-35 | reverse complement strand
GCCCTGCGCGCCCGCACGCCGGCCGGCGCGCCGCTGGGCTGGCCGTCGCATCCGCTGGTGGCCGCCGCACGGGGCGGCCTGCTGCCCGTGCAGGTGGTGCAGGCGCTGCCGGGCGAGCCGCGCCGGGTGCTGGAGCTGGCTGCCCCCGCCGCCCGGCCCTGAGCGTCGGCGCACGCCGGCTCATCACGCGCACCGCGGCGCCGTCAACCCCGGTCATCCCGGCCGCTCAGCCGGGGGTCTGCCGGCGTCGGCGCCGGCCGCGTCACCCCTAGGATGAAAGCTGCCGTCGCCGTCAGCGGCGGCACCCGGACCGACACAACGAACAACGGAGACGGACATGGGCATCAGGCAGACGATGGGGCGCTGGACACGCGGGCTCGCCGCGGCCGTGGCGCTGGGCATGGCGGGCGCCGCGGGGGCGGCGCCGACGTTCAGCAGCATGGTCGTGTTCGGCGACAGCCTGTCCGACACCGGCAACGTGCGCAACGTGCTGGGCTCCAGCAACATCATCGCGGTGCCGGCCGGGTACGGCGCCAACGGGCGCTTCTCCAACGGCAATGTCTGGCACGAGTACATGGCCCCGGCGATCGGCGTGCCGGTGGCCACCGCGTCGCGTGTCTCGGGCGCGTCCAACACCAACTTCGCCTATGGCGGCGCGCTGATCGACGACGCCGGGCTGCCGTCGGCCGGCCTGCTGACCCAGTACGCCCAGTACAACGCGCGCCAGCCGGGCGGTGCGGATGCCGACGCGCTGTACGTGCTATGGGGCGGCGGCAACGACATCCGCGACCTCGTCGGCAACCCCGACCCGCTGGCCGGCATCGCCGCCAGCCTCGGCAACCTGCAGGGCATGCTGACCGGGCTGATCGGGCGGGGGGCGTCCACCTTCCTGATCCCCAACCTGCCCGACCTGGGCAAGATCCCCGAGAACCGGGGCAGCGCCCGCGAAGCCTCGGCGTCGGCGGCCACGGTGGCCTGGAACGACGCGCTGCACGCGATGCTGCTGGGCCTGTCGGGCCAGGCGTCGATCTACTACTTCGACGTCTACTCGACCTTCAACGACCTGCTGGACGACCCCGCGTCCTACGGCTTCACCGACACGACGGGCACCTGCCGCCGGGTGACGCTGCTGATCTTCGAGAGCGCCTGTGCTGCGGCGGCGACGACGGTGTTCTGGGACAGCATCCACCCGACGACGGCAGCCCACCGCGTGCTGGGGCTGGCGGCGGCAGACCTGCTGCTCAACGGCCGCCCGCTGGCCCTGGCGGCGGCCGAGGTGCCCGAGCCGGCGACGCTGCTGCTCGTGCTGCTGGCGCTGGCCGTGGTGCTGTCGCTGCAGGCTCGGCGCCGACGGGCCTGAAGGCGGCTGCGCCGGCGGGAGGTCAGGGCCGACGGCGGCCCCGGGTCGGCCTCCGCGCTGGTGTCGGAGGCGTCGGCAGGCCCTTGGCGCTGTCTGGCCGCCGCGGTCGGTGCCGCAGACCGGGGCCGTCGGAAGCGGCGACCAACAGATGCTGCTGACTGGGCGGACCAGCTCGCCGCGCGGCGACGGGGTCAGTCGTTGAGCGACTCACGCCCACGGCCTGCCGGCGCCTCGCCGCCCAAGGCCAGGAACAGCGCCACGGCGTTGCCCAGCTCGGCGCGGCGCAGTTCCAGCAGCGCGAGCTGCGCCGCGTGCTGCTGGCGCCGCGCGTCCAGCAGCTCCAGCCGCCCCTCCAGGCCGGCGCGGTAACGCAGCTCGGTCAGCTCGACGCGGCGCGCGGCGCTGGCGACGGCGCGCGACTGGGCCTCGATCTGCGGCCCCAGCGTGGCGGCCGCAGCCAGCGCGTCGGCGACTTCGCGGAACGCGGTCTGGATGCTGCGTTCGTAGCTCGCCAGCGCCTCGCTGCGGCGCAGCTCGGCCAGCCGCAGCTCTTGCCGCCGCCGGCCGCCGTCGAGCAGCGGCAGGCTGGCCTGCGGCGCGAGCCGCCAGACACGGCGGCCGTCGCCGAACAGCGCGTCCAGCGACGGGCTGGCGACACCCAGCGCCGCGGTCAGCGTGATCTGCGGGAAGAAAGCCGCGCGGGCGGCGCCGACCTCGGCCTGGGACGCGGCCAGCAGTTGTTCTGCCTGCTGCAGGTCGGGCCGGCGCAGCAGGCGCTGCGACGGCAGGCCCGCCGGGGCCTGCACGGCCACGGGCGGTGCGTCCAGTGCCAGCGGCGGCGGCAGCTCGCCGGGCAGCGCCGTGCCGACCAGCAGCCGCAGCGCGTTGCCGGCCTGCTCCAGCGCCCGGCGGCGGGCCTGCAGCTCGGCTTCGGCCGAGGCCAGCTCGCCTTCGGCCTGCACCAGGTCCAGCGCGCTGCTCTGGCCGGCCTCGCGCTGCATTCGCAGCAGCGCCAGCGTCTGCCGCCAGTCCTCGTGTGTGCGCTCGGCCAGGTCCCGCTGGGCCAGCGCCAGGCGCTGGGCGAACCAGGCGTCGGCCACGGCGCCGTCCAGCGCCAGCTCGGCCGCGCGCCGGCCGTGTTCGCTGGCGAGGTAACGCGCCAGCGCGGCGTCGGACAGGGCTTTCACGCGGCCGAAGAAGTCGAGTTCGAAGGCGCTGAGGCCCAGGCCGAGGCTGGCCTGCTGCGAGCGTGTGCTGGCGCTGTCGCCGCCGCTGGCCAGCGCACGTTCGCGCTGCGCCCCGGCTTCCAGCGCGACGGCCGGCAGGCGCGCCGCACGTTCGATGCCGTATTGCGCTCGTGCGATCTCGACGTTCAGCGCCGCCAGCCGCAGGTCGCGGTTGTGTTCGTGCGCGGCGGCCGTCAGGCGCTGCAGCGCCGGGTCGGCGAAGACGCCGCGCCATTCGGATTCGGTCTCGGCCGCCAGCGGAAAGGCCGCGGGCAGGCCGGCGTCGGGTGCCGGCATCGGCGTCGGCGCGCCGGCACAGGCGGCCAGCAGCGGCAGCAGGGCGAAAAACGCGGTTCGCATCGTCAGGCCTCCCGCTGCTGCGGCTGCCCGGCCTGGCGGCCACGCCAGCGCTGCCAGCGTTCGGTGGCACCGACTATCAGGACGAAGAACACCGGCACGAAGAACACCGCCAGCAGCGTGGCGCTGAGCATGCCGCCGAAGACGCCGGTGCCGATGGCGTGCTGTGTCGCGGCGCTGGCGCCGCTGGCCAGCATCAGCGGCAGCACGCCCAGCGTGAAGGCCAGCGAGGTCATCAGGATCGGCCTCAGCCGCAGCCGCGCCGCCTGCAGCGCCGCGTCGGCCAGGCCGTGGCCCTGGGCGTGCAGCTGGCGCGCGAACTCGCAGATCAGGATCGCGTTCTTCGCCGACAGCCCGATGATGGTGATCATCCCGACCTTGAAGAACACGTCGTCGGGCAGGCCGCGCAGCACCACCGCTGCGACCGCGCCGACCAGCCCCAGCGGCACGACCAGCATCACCGACAGCGGCAGCGACCAGCTCTCGTACAAGGCCGCCAGCACGAGGAAGACGACCAGCGCCGACAGCAGCATCAGCATTGGCGCCTGCGATGCCGACTGGCGCTCCTGCAGCGACTGCCCGGTCCACGCGACCGTGTAGCCCGGCGGCAGTTGCGCCGCCAGGCGTTCCATCTCGGCCATCGCCTTGCCGCTGGACACGCCCGGCGCCGGGCTGCCGGCGATGCGCGTCGCCGGCAGCCCCTGGAAACGCTGCATCTGCAGCGGCGCTTCGCTCCACACCGGTGTCACCAGCTCGCGCAGCGGCACCATGCCGCCGGCGGTGTTGCGCACCTGCAGCCGCAGCACGTCGTCGAGCTGCATGCGCGCCGACGCATCGGCCTGCACGATGACCTGCTGCATGCGGCCGTCGTGCGGGAAGTCGTTGACGTAGAGCGAGCCCATCGCCGCCGACAGCGTCTGGCTGATGGCGTCGAAGGACACGCCCAGCGCCTCGCCCTTGCGGCGGTCGATGTCCAGCCGCAGGCTGCTGCCGGCGGGCAGGCCGTCGGCGTAGACCTCGCGCAGCAGCGGGCTCTTCGCGGCCAGCGCCAGCAGCTGCGCCTCGGCGGCCTTCAGCGCCGCCTGGCCCTGCTGGGCTCGGTCCTGCAGCACCAGCGTGAAACCCGAGGAGGTGCCGAGTTCGTCGATTGCCGGCGGCATCAGGCTGATCACCTGGCCTTCGGTCGTGTCCTGCAGCGCTTCCATCACCCGCCAGACCTCCTCGGTCGCGGTGGCGCCGTCGCGCTGGTCCCAGTCCTTCAGCGTCGTGAAGGCCATCGCCGCGTTCGGCCCCGAGCCCGAGAAGCTGAAGCCCTGCACGACGAGGTTGGAGGCGATCGCCGGGCGCGTCGCGACGTGGGCCTCGAAGGCCTTGACGAGGTCCAGCGTGCGTTCGGCGGTGGCGTCGGCAGGCAGCTGGATCGAGGTCATGAAGTAGCCCTGGTCTTCCTCGGGCAGGAAGGACGAGGGCAGCTCGCGCCAGGCCAGCACCAGCAGCAGACACAGCGCCGCGAACATCGCCATCACGCGGCCGCCGCGCGACAGCAGCGCGGCGACGCCGCGGCCGTAGCGCCCGGTCAGGCGCTCGAAGCCGCGGTTGAAGGCGGCGAAGAAACGCGAGCGGGGGTGCGCCGCCGACACCGGCTGCAGCAGCGTGGCGCACAGCGCCGGCGTCAGGCTCAGCGCCAGGAAGGCCGACAGCCCGATTGACAGCGCCATCGACAGGCTGAACTGGCGGTAGATGACGCCCACCGAGCCGCTGGCGAACGCCATCGGGATGAACACCGCCGTCAGCACCAGCGTGATCGCGACCACCGCGCCGGTGATCTCCTGCATCGCCTTGGCCGTCGCGGCCTTCGGCGACAGGCCTTCGCTGGCCATCAGGCGCTCGACGTTCTCGACGACGACGATGGCGTCGTCGACGATGATGCCGATGGCCAGCACCATGCCGAACATCGTCAGCACGTTGATCGAGAAGCCGAGCGCCAGCATCGCCGCGAAGGTGCCCAGCAGCGCGATCGGCGCGACGATCGCCGGGATCAGCGTGCAGCGCAGGTTCTGCAGAAAGACGTACATCACGAGGAAGACCAGCACCATGGCCTCGGCCAGCGTGTAGAGCACCTTCTCGATGGAGATCTTCACGAACGGCGCGGTGTTGAACGACACCGTGTGGCGCATGCCGGCCGGCAGCGTCGGCGCAAGCTCGGTCAATCGGTCCTGCACCGCCTGCGCGGCACGCACCGCGTTCGCGCCCGGCGACAGCTGCAGCGCGGCGCTGGTGGCCGGCAGGCCGTTCTCGCGGTTGGAGAAGGCGTAGGACTGCGCGCCCAGCTCGACCCGCGCGACGTCGCCGAGCACGACCTTGGAGCCGTCGCGGCCGGCACGCAGCACGATGGCCGCGAACTCTTCCGGTGATGACAGCTGCCCCTGCACCGTCAGCGGCACGCTGACGCGCTGCCCGGGCAGCGCCGGCTCGTCGCCCAGGCGCCCGGGCGCGATCTGTGCGTTCTGGCGTTCGATGGCCTGCGCCACGTCCCCCATCGTCAGGCCGTGGGCGGCCAGGCGCTCGGGCAGCACCCAGACGCGCAGCGCCTGCTCGGCGCCGAACAGCTGCACGCGGCCGATGCCGTCGATGCGGCGCAGTTCCTCGACGAGGTGGCGCGCCATGTAGTCGTTGAGCGCCAGCTCGTCGTGGCGGCCGTCGTCGGACACCAGGCCCACCAGCATCAGGAAGCCCGAGCTGGCCGACTCCACCTGCAGCCCGTTCTGGCGCACCGTCTGCGGCAGCCGCGGCTCGACGGCCTTGAGGCGGTTCTGCACGTCGACCTGGGCGAGTTCGGGGTCGGTGCCGGGCTGGAAGGTGACCGTGATCTGCGCCGTGCCGGACGAGTCGACCGAGGACTCGAAGTACAGCAGCTTGCGCACGCCCGAGAGTTCGCGTTCGATCGGTGCGACCACCGAATCGGCCAGCGTCTGCGGCGTCGCGCCGGGATAGCTGGCGTACAGCGACACCGACGGCGGCGCCACCGACGGGTAACGCGCGATCGGCAGCTGCGGGATCGCGATCAGCCCGAAGAGCACGATGAACAGCGCGATGACCCAGGCGAATACCGGGCGCTGGATGAAGAACTGCGGCATGCGGTGCTCCGGCTCAGCGCCGCACGGCGACAGCGGTCTGGGACTCGGTCCAGGGCCGCGCCGCCACCACCGCGCCTTCGTGCAGGCGTTCACCGCCCGCGACGACGATCTGCTGACCGGCCTGCAGCCCGGCGGCGACACGGTATCGACGCTGCACCAGTTCGCCGAGCTCGACCGGCACCGCGTGCGCGCGCTGCTGCGCGTCGACGACCCACACCTGCGCCTGGCCGCCGACGCGGAACACCGCGTGCTGCGGCAGCGTCAGCGCCGCGTCGTAGTGCGCCCGCGTCAGGCGCGCCTGGACGAACTGCCCCGGCAGCAGCTGGCGCTGCGGGTTGGCGACGGCCACCCGCAGCAGCCGCTCGCCCGTGCCGATGTCGACGTCGATGCCCGACATCAGCACCCGCCCGGACAGGCCGGTCGGCGCTCCGCGTGCATCGAGGATCTGCACCTCGGCCGCTGCCGGCAATGCGGCGGCAGCCGAGGTGGCCGGCTGCCGCAGGTCGACGTAGACGCGGTCGATCTGCTGCACACGCGCCATCGGCGCCGTGTCGCCGGCCGACACCAGCGCACCTTCGCTGACCAGGGCCTGGTCGATGCGCCCGGCGATCGGCGCCGTGACGGTGGTGAACTGCAGGTCCAGCCGGCGGCGTGCGAGCGTTGCACGCGCCAGCGCGACCTCGGCCGCGGCCTGCTCGCGGGCGCTCACGGCGTCGTCGTACGCCTGGCGGCTGACGGCCTCGGCCGCCACCAGCGGTGCCAGGCGCTGCTCCTGCAGCTGCGCACGCGCCAGCGCCGCCTCGGCGCGCTGCAGCGACGCCGCGGCCATCTCGAGTTCGGCCTGGAAGGGCCGCGGGTCGATCTGGAACAGCGGCTTGCCGGCCTCGACTTCGGCCCCCTGCTCGAACAGCCGCTGCTGCACGATGCCGCCGACCTGCGCGCGGATCTCGGCGCTGCGCCAGGCGGCCACACGGCCCTGCAGGTCCTCCGTCACCGCCAGATCGGCCGGCGCCAGCGTCTGCACCGTCACCCGCGGCGCGGCCGCCGGGCCCGTCTCGTCGTCGGCCGGCGCACAGCCCGCCACCACCACCGCGGCCACCAGCGCCGCTCGCCGAGTCCAGTTGTCGTTCATGTCCACATCCAGAGCGCGCGCCGAGGAAGGCCCGGCGCGTCGAGGCGTGGCAGTGTCGTGACGTCAGGCTGACGGACGATCGAGATTTTGTGGAGATACGATGGAGCGCCACGAGGAGTAACGATGCCCACCCCCGCCGCCGAGCCGCTGAACGCGCTCGTCCTGATCGCCGAGGACGAGGGCGAGATCGCCGAGATCCTCGCCGCCTACCTGGGCCGCAGCGGCCTGCGCACGGTGCATGCCCGCGACGGGCGCGAGGCGCTGGCGATGCACCTGTCGCTGAAGCCCGACCTGGTGCTGCTGGACGTGCTGATGCCGCGGCTGGACGGCTGGAAGGTGCTCAGCGAGATCCGCCACCGCGGCCAGACGCCGGTGATCATGCTGACGGCGATGGACCAGGACATCGACAAGCTGACCGGGCTGCGCGTCGGCGCCGACGACTACGTCGTCAAGCCCTTCAACCCGGCCGAGGTCGTGGCGCGTGTGCAGGTCGTGCTGCGGCGCAGCCGCTTCGGGCGTGCCGCCGCAGCCCAGCCGGTGCTGCGCGCCGGCGCCTTCGAGATCGACCGCGAGAACCACGAGGCGACGGTGCTCGTCGACGGCGAGCGCCGGCCGCTGAACCTGACGGCCACCGAGTTCCGCCTGCTCGCCTGCCTGGCGCAGGCGCCGCGGCGCGTGCACTCGCGCGAGGAGCTGCTGGGCAGTTGCCTGCCCGAAGGCGACGCCCAGGAACGCACCGTCGACAGCCACTTGAGCAAGCTGCGGCGCAAGCTCGAAGCCTGCGGCCTGACGGGTTCGCCGCAGAGCATCCGCGGCGTCGGCTACCGGCTGTCGAGCGGCGAATGAGCACCGACACGCGCTCGGGGCTCAAGCGCCAGATCGTGCTGGCGATGGCCGCGCTGGCGCTGGCCGTCATCCTGCTGTCGGTGCTGGGCTCGTACGCGTTCTACGCGTTCTTCATGACCTACTCGCCGTCCAGCATCTCCGACAGCTGGCTGCCCAACGACGTCGAGATCGCCTGGATGCTGGCAACGACGGCAGCGGCGCTGGCGATCGCGATCCTGGCGGCGACGCGGCTGTCGCGCCGCATCCTGCGGCCGCTGAACTCGGTGGCCGAGAGCCTGCGTGAGGTCGCCGAAGGCAATCTGCAGGCACGCGCCGCCAGCGACGACCCGTCGCTGGGCGAGGCCTCGCGCCTGGTCGGCGACTTCAACACGATGGCCGAGCGGCTGCAGACCATGGCCGAGGAGCGACGCTTCTGGAGCGCCGCCATTGCGCACGAGCTGCGCACGCCGGTGACGGTGCTGCGCGGGCGGCTGCAGGGGCTGACCGAAGGCGTGTTCAAGCCGGAGCCGCAGCTCTTCGAGAGCCTGCTGCGCCAGGTCGAGGGCCTGAACCGGCTGATCGAGGACCTGCGTGTGCTGAGCCTCACCGACAGCGGCCACCTCGACCTGCAGCGCACGCCGGCCGACCTGGGCGCGGAGATCGCGGCCGTCGTGCATGCCGTCGACGCGCGGCTGGCGGCGCGCGGTTTCACGCTCGCGCTCGATCTGGAGCTGCCGGCCGCCGTCGACTGCGACCCGGTGCGCATCCGCCAGGCGCTGATGGCGCTGCTGGAGAACACGCTGATGCACGCCGACCCCGGCCCGCTGCGCGTGCGGGCGCGCCTGCACGAAGGCTGGGCCACGCTGGCGGTCGAAGACGGCGGCCCCGGCATCCCGCCCGAGCTGGACGGCCAGCTCTTCGAGGCCTTCCGCCGCGGCGAGCCGTCGCGCTCGCGCCGCAGCGGCGGCAGCGGGCTGGGGCTGGCGATCGTCAAGGCGATCGCCGAGGCGCACGGTGGGCGTGTGGGCAGCCAAGCGCTGCCGAGCGGCGGCAGCTCGGTATGGCTGAGTTGGCCCGTGTCGGCGCGAGCTGCGTAGGCGAAGGCGGGGCGCCTGAGGATCGCATCCAACCGATGCGCAGAGCCGCCTCGGGAGGCCGGCGCTGGGTTGACCGCCGCCGCACACGGTGAGTGACTGCTCTGGGTCGAAAGGCGGCGCTCGACAAGCGCCATGCGACCGATCGCTTGCCAACCGCCCGGACTCTCAGCCGCGCGCCTGCCGCGCCGCGGCCAGTTCGTCCTCGAAGTCGCAGCTGGCCATGCTGCGCAGGCCGTGCGCATCCAGACGGTTCAGCAGCCCGGCCAGCGCCGCGATGAAGGCCGGCAGAGCCATTTCCGCGTCCATCGGCTCGATCTCGAGGTAGACCGGCCAGTGCAGGAAGTCGTCGTCGGCGTCGCTGGCCTCCCAGCCGGGCTGGCCGTTGTCGAAGACCTCGACCCTCAACCCGGCCACCTGCGCGCCGCGCCGCTCGAACAGCTGGCCGGTGGCGGCGCTGATCGCGGCCTTCGCAGCGGCACTGTCGGCGGCACCGGCCAGGTAGACCTTGCAGTAGAGCTCGTCAGACATTGGCGGGCGTGATCGGGTGCCGGCAGGCAGGGCTGCCCCGGCCTCCTCGGAGGCTTCTTCGCTCGAGACAGCCGGGCGGCTCACCCATCCGCGCCCCATAAACGCTCCCTCCACCCCGAAGCCGACGCATCGAAGCCCTCGCCGTTGGCCAGCACGATCAGCGCCCAGCCTTCGTGCAGCCCGCGCAGCACCAGCGACGAGAAGCCCGCGAACGCGCCGCCATGGAACATCAGGCTGCCGCCTTCCCGCGGCACGACCTCCACGCCGAAGCGGTACATCAGGTCGCCCGGCCCGAAACGGCCGCCGTCGTCGGCGCCGCAGCGCGCCAGCAGCGATTGCTCGCCGTGGCGCCGCCAGTCGTCCAGCCACTGCGCCTCGGCACGCACCAGATCGTCCGGCGTCGACCACAGGCCGCCATCGCCCCAGCTCGCCAGGTGGACCGGCAGGTCCTGCCAGCCGCGTGCCGGGGCCTGGCGGTAGCTGCGCGCGCGGCGCGGCAGCACGGCTTCACGTTCCAGCCAGTCGGCCAGCAGCACGTCGTGGCTGTCGAGTCCCGCGGCTCCGACGACCCGCGGACGTCGTGCGCCGGATGCCAACGGTTGCTCGTCTTCCGGCTATCGGGAGGCCGTGGCCTCGACCCAGACGGTCTCGCCGGGATGATGGTCTTCGATCGTATCGAGGGCTGCCGCAACTCGATCGGCGTCGTCCAGGCCGTGGGTGAAGCGGGTGAGCACTGGGTTCCTCAGCGCGGCGAACGCGCTCTCGTCGATCGCTCCGCTCCCGCACCAGACGGCGTCGCCTGGGCTGGCAGCCCGGAGCGCTTCGGCCAGACCGGCCGGGGTGATCGCGAGGTAGATCATCGAGATGTCTGAAGAGAGCGTTCCCACACTCTGCCACGGCGCCGCAACACGCTCGTCACCGTCGGTCCCCGTATCGAAGCCCGGGCTGCCCGGCCCGCCCCTGCGGCATCATCCCCTCATGCCCGCCCCCAGTTTCCGCCCCCCGCAGCTGCTGCTCCCGCGCGCCGATCTCGATCTGCAGCGCTGGAGCGTCATCGCCTGCGACCAGTACACCAGCGACCCCGGCTACTGGCAGCAGGTGGAGCAGGCCGTCGGCGACGCGCCGTCGGCGCTGCGGCTGATCTACCCCGAGGTCTTTCTCGCCAGCGCCGACAAACGCGAGCGCATCGCCGCCATCCAGACGGCGATGCGGCGCTACGCCGCCGATGGCCTGCTGCGCCCGCACGCCGGCACGGTGCTGGTCGAGCGCACGCTGGCCGACGGCCGCGTGCGCCGCGGGCTGATGCTGGAGCTGGACCTGGAGCAGTACGACTACACGCCGGGCTCCACCAGCGCGATCCGGCCGACCGAAGGCACGATCGTCGAGCGCATCGCGCCGCGGCTGGAAGTGCGCCGCGACGCCGAGCTGGAGCTGCCGCACATCCTCGTGCTGATCGACGACCCGGCACGCACCGTCATCGAGCCGCTGGCCGCCGAGCGCGAGCGCCTGGCGCCGCTGTACGACACGGCGCTGATGCTGGGCGGCGGCCGCGTCGCCGGCTTCGCGCCCGACGCCGGCCTGCAGGCGCAGGCCCTGGCCGCGCTGCAGGCGCTGGGCGACGCCGACGCCTTCGCCGCGCGCCACGGCCTGCCGGCGGGCACGGCACCGATGCTGTTCGCGGTCGGCGACGGCAACCACTCGCTGGCCACCGCCAAGGCGAACTGGGACCGCCTCAAGGCCAGCGCCGGCCCCGAGCACCTGGCGCGCTGGGCGCTGGTGGAGGTGGAGAACATCCACGACCCGGCGATGGAGTTCGCGCCGATCCACCGCCTGCTGATCGGCGTGACGGTGGACCTGCGCGCCGCGCTGGCGGCGCACTTCGGCGACCGGGTGCAGATCGTCGATCAGCCCGACGCCGCGGCGATGCGCGCCGCGCTCGCCGCCCAGCCGCGCTCGTTGCACGCCGCCGGCCTGCTGCAGCCGGGCGGGCGCCACGCGCTGGTCGTCGTGCACGGCGCGCCGGCGGCGCAGCTCGACGTCGCCAGCTTCCAGGGTTTCGTCGACGCGCTGCTGGCGCAGGGCGGGGCGCAGGAGGTCGACTACGTGCACGGCGACGACGCGCTGGCGCGGCTGGCCGCCCAGGACGGCCACGCCGGCCTGCACCTGGCGACGCTGGGCAAGAGCGAGCTGATCGCGCGTGTGGCGCAGCACGGGCCGCTGCCGCGCAAGAGCTTCTCGATGGGCGAGGCCGACGAGAAGCGCTTCTATCTCGAGGCGCGCCGCATCCGGCCGTAGCGCCCCGGCGTTCAGCCGGCACGCCGCCGCAGCAGGTAGATGTCCATGATCCAGCCGTGGCGCGCACGGGCTTCGGCGCGTGCGGCCAGGATCTTCGGCGCCGCCTCGGCCAGCGGCCCGGCGACGGTGATCTGCTCGGGCATGCCGACGTAGGCGCCCCACCAGATCTCGACGCCCTGCGGGTCCAGCGCCTCGAAGGCGCCGCCGGCGTCGAGCATCACGACGACGGTGTCCACCCCCGGCGGCCAGCCGTCCTCGCGCAGCCGGCGCCCGGTGGTGACGACGAAGGGCGCGCCGATCTCGTTGAGCGGGATCGCGTGCGCCGCGGTCAGCGCGTGCACCGAGGTGATGCCCGGCACCACCGTCACCTGCGGCGGCGGCTGCAGCCGCGCGGCGATGCGCAGCGTGCTGTCGTACAGCGAGGGGTCGCCCCAGACCAGCAGCGCGACGCGGCGCGCGCCGGGGTGGGCGGCGATCGTCTGCATCCAGACCTCGGCGATCGCGTCGTGCCAGTCGTCGACGCGGCGGCGGTAGTCGGCGGTGGCCGCATCGCGCACCGGCAGGTCGAACTCGGCGACGACGGTCTTCGCGTCGCGCAGCACCTCGGCGCAGATCGTGCGCCGCAGCTCGGCCAGGTCGGCCTTGTCCTCGCCCTTGCGCGGGATCAGCACCAGGTCGGCCGCGGCCAGCGTGCGCATGGCCTGCAGCGTCAGGTGCTCGGGGTTGCCGGTGCCGATGCCCACCAGCGCCAGTTCGATCATCGTCGTCGGTCCTCGTGTCGCCGGGGGGCGACGGGCGGGCGAGTGTACGGCGGGCGCACCTCGGGCCGGCTGAACGCCGCCGCCGCCCCGGTGGCTCAGGCCGCCGTGAGGTCGTCGGCGGCGACGCAGCGGTTGCGACCCGCCTGCTTGGCTTTGTAGAGGGCCTCGTCGGCGCGCCGGAGCGCCAGCTGCACGGGGGTGTCGTTGCCGTCGCCCTTCGCGCAGCCGACGCTGACCGTCACTTCGCCGACGGGGCCGAAGTGGGCCGCCTGGATCGCCTGGCGGATCTTCTCGGCCACACGCAGCGTGTCGGCGGATTCGCCCAGCTCGGGCAGCAGCACCGCGAACTCCTCGCCGCCCAGGCGCGCGACGAGGTCGGTCTCGCGCGTGGCGCTCTCGAGCAGCCGGGCGATCTGCTGCAGCACCTGGTCGCCGGTGGCGTGGCCGAAACGGTCGTTGACGTCCTTGAAGTGGTCGATGTCCAGCAGCAGCAGGCCGAAGCCGGTGCCCGAGCGACGGCAGCGCGCCTCCTCCTCGGCGGCGCGCTGCTCGAAGGCGCGCCGGTTGGCCAGCCCGGTCAGCGCGTCCTGCGCCGCCAGCCGCGCCAGCTCCTCGTTGGCCTGCGACAGCTGGCACGTGCGCTCGGCCACGGTCTGCTCGAGGTGGGCGTTGGCCTGCGCCAGCCGGGCCTCGCGGTCGAGCAGGGTCTCGGTCATCTCGCGCACCGCGTCCGACAACGCGCTGAGCTCCGGCGAGCCGCCGTCGCGCGGGAAGTTCGCCTGGCCGCCGCGGCCTTCGCGCACCGACATCACCGCCGTCACCAGCCGCTCCAGCGGCCGGCTCACACGGGCGGCCAGCACGTAGGCCAGGGCCGCGACCAGCAGCGAGGTCGCCAGCCCGATCGCGAACAGCCGGTCGCGCAGCTGGGCCACCGGCGCGGTGGCCGCCGCCGAGGGCTGGCGCAGCACCACGCTCCAGCCGAGATCGGAGTGCTGGGTGACCGGCACGCTCGCGCGGGCGACGAGGTAGGACGCGCCGCCCGGCTCCTCCTGCATGCCGAAGCGCTCCCGCCCCAGCGCCTGCGGCAGCCGCGTGCCGGGGGCGCGCAGCGGGTACAGCACCGTGCCGTCGCGCCCCAGGATGATCACCTCGGTGTCCGTGGCGCGCGGGTCTTCCCTGACCGCCTTGCGCACCGCGTTGGCGATCCAGTCCCAGTGCACGTGCGCGGCCAGCACGCCGCGCACCTGGCCGGCCGGCCCGATGACCGGCGCGGCCAGGTCGATGAAGCGCAGCGGCTCGCCGCCGGGGCGGGGCTCGAGCAGGGTCGCGAGCAGTGCGGCCTGGTGCACGTCGCCGGTGTAGGAGCCCTTCAGCCCGGCGGCGAACCAGGGCCGCGTGCGCACGTCGGCGCCGACCAGCAGGCCGCCGGTCGCGTTGACGACGCGCCCGTCGAGGCTGGCCACGCCCATCCAGGCGTACTCGGTGTTGGTCTCCTTGCGCAGCGCCAGCGAGCGCGCCACGCGCTCGGAGTCCAGCGGGCTCTCGGCCAGCGACGGCACGCGGCTGAGGATCTCGACCTCACGCTCGCGTTCCTGCAGCCGCGTGGCCAGCCCGATCGCCGCCGAGCGTGCCGCACCCAGCAGTTGCAGGCCGACGAAGTTCTGGCGCTCCTGCGTCGCCAGCCGCGCCGCGTAAAGCCCCACGCCGAGCAGCGTGCACAGCGCCAGGCCCCCGGCGCCCAGCGTCAGCCGCAGCCGGAACGAGCCCCAGGCGCGCGGCGACATGCCGGCGGTGGCGTGGCCCGCGGCGGCGGCAAGCGGCCCGGCGGTTTCCTGCCCGGGAGGGGTCATGGCCGGTGGCCGGGGCCCGCGCTGGCGGACGGCTTGCGCATGCACATGGCCACGACTGTGACCGAGCCCGGCCGCCGTGTCACCTGTCGTCGTGCCGACGCGCAGGGTCGTGCATCATCCGGCGCGGACCTTGCTCTCGCCTCCGTCTCCCTGCAGTTCCGGACCCGATGCCCATGGATGTCGTGCTCGCCTATCTCGCCCGGCAGGAGATCCTGCTGCTGTTCCTGCTCGTCGGCTTCGGCGCGCTGGCCGGCCACTTCAAGATTGCTGGCGTCTCGCTGGGCGCCGCCGCGGTGCTGTTCCTGGCGATCGCGGCCAGCGCCGGGGCCAAGTCGCGCGGCCACGAGTTCGTCGTGCCCGAGGCGCTGGGCACGCTGGGGCTGACCCTGTTCACCTTCGCCATCGGTGTGATGTCGGGGCCGGGCTTCTTCGCGTCGCTGCGGCGCGGCATCTGGCCGATCCTGGCCACCGTCGGCGTGCTGTCCAGCGCGGCACTGGTGGCCGTGCTCGGCGGCCGGCTGCTGGGGCTGGACCCGGCGCTGGTGGCCGGCGCCTTCGCCGGCGCGGTGACCAACACCCCGGCGCTGGCCGCCGCGCGCGAGGCCTCGGGCAACAGCCCGCTGCCGACGATCGGCTACGCCGTGACCTACGTCTTCGGCGTCATCGGCATGCTGCTGGCGGCGCAGCTGGCGCTGCGCGGCCGCGCCAACGACCGCGACGCGCCGGCGCCGCTGGTCAACTGCACGGTGCGCGTGGAGACCGGCGACGAGCCGCGCATCGGCGAGATCGAGCGCCGCCACGGGGGCCGCGTGCGCTTCTCGCGCGTCAAGCACGGCGGCAGCCGCTTCCCGACGCAGGCCCCGGGCGACGCGGACGTGCTGCGCCGCAACGACCTGGTCACCGTCGTCGGCCCCGAGGACATCGTCGCCCGCGTGGCGGCCGAGCTCGGCCACGCCTCGTCGCACACGCTGCACGCCGACCGCAGCGAACTCGACTTCCGCCGCATCACGCTGTCCAACACCCAGCTCGCCGGCAACACGATCGCCGGGCTGGGGCTGATGCGGCGCTTCGGCGCCACCGTGACGCGCGTGCGCCGCGGCGACGTCGACATGCTGGCCAACGACGACCTGGTGCTGCAGCCCGGCGACCGCGTGCGGGTCATCGCGCCGCGCGAGCAGATCGCGGCGGTGTCGGCCTTCCTCGGCGACTCGGAGCGCGGGCTGTCGGACATCAACCCGATCGCGCTGGGCCTGGGCATGGCCGCCGGCATCCTGCTGGGCAAGTTCGTCTTCCCGGTGCCGGGCGCCGAGTTCTCGATCGGCTCGGCCGCCGGCACGCTGGTGCTGGGGCTGGTCTTCGGCCAGCTCTGCCGCGTCGGGCCGATCGTCACGACGCTGCCGCATTCGGCGGCCCAGGCGTTGGCCGAGCTCGGGCTGCTGATCTTCCTCGCCCAGGCCGGCACCAAGGCCGGCGGCCAGCTCGGCGCGGCCTTCGCGTCGGGCGCCTGGATCGACCTGCTGGTGCTCGGGCTGATGGTCACGGCGACGACCGCGCTGGGCATCACGATCCTGATGCGCCGCGTCTTCGGCATGGGCAACACGCGGCTGGCCGGGGTGCTGGCCGGCACCCAGACGCAGCCGGCGGTGCTGGCGTTTGCCAACGGCCGCACCGGCCACGACAGCCGCGTCGCCCAGGGTTACGCGCTGGTCTACCCGGCGGCGATGATCGGCAAGATCCTGCTCGGCCAGGTGCTCGGCGGCTTGTAGCGCCGGGCGTGGCCCTGCGGCGCGCGGGCCGGTGCGGCGCGCACCCATAATCGCGCCCGTTCCGACACCGCCGCCCCCCGCGGGCCGCCCACGCCATGAGCGTCCACGTCACCGACACCCCCGCCGGGGCTTCGCGCCCGCGCCTGAATCTCGTGCGCCTGCGCGAGATGGCCGCGCGCGACGAGCCGATCGCGATGCTGACCTGCTACGAGGCCACGCTCGCCCGCCTGGTCGACGCCGCCGGCGTCGACGTCGTGCTCGTCGGCGACTCGCTGGGCAACGTCGTCCAAGGCCGCTCCAGCACGCTGCCGGTGGACCTGGGCCACATGGCGTATCACACCGAATGCGTGGCGCGCGGGCTGTCCTCGGCCTGGCTGATCGGCGACCTGCCGTTCGGCAGCTACGAGGCCTCGCCGCAGCAGGCGCTGGCGTCGGCGATCACGCTGATGCGTGCCGGCGCGCAGATGGTCAAGCTCGAAGGCGGCGGGCCGATGGTCGAGACGGTGCGTTTCCTCGTCGACCGCGGCATCCCCGTCTGCGCCCACCTCGGGCTGACACCGCAGCGGGTGCACGCGCTGGGCGGCTTCCGTGTCCAGGGCCGCGATGCCGCGGGCGCCGAGACGCTGGTCGCCGAGGCCCGGGCGATGGCCGAGGCCGGTGCGGCGATGCTGGTGCTGGAACTGGTGCCGTCGGCCGTCGCGCGCCAGGTGCGTGCCGCCGCGCCCGGACTGATCACGATCGGCATCGGCGCCGGGCCCGACACCCACGGCCAGGTGCTGGTGCTGCACGACATGCTGGGCTGGACGCCGGGCCGCCGGCCGCGCTTCGTGCACGACTTCAGCCGCGACGGCGAGCACACGCGCAGCGTGCAGGAAGCCGCCGCCGCCTACGTCGCCGAGGTCAAGGCCCGGCGTTTCCCCGACCCCGTGCAGCACGGCTACTGAGTCCCCGATGAAGACGATCCACACCATCGCCGAGCTGCGCGCCGCGCTCGCCGGCCAGACGCGCACGGCCTTCGTGCCGACGATGGGCAACCTGCACGACGGCCACCTCGCGCTGGTGCGCCAGGCGGCGACGCTGGGCGGCCCGGTCGTGGCCAGCGTCTTCGTCAACCGGCTGCAGTTCCTGCCGCACGAGGACTTCGACCGTTATCCACGCACGCTGGCGCGCGACGCCGAGCTGCTGGCCGGTGCCGGCTGCGACCTGCTGTTCGCGCCCGACGAGGCCGAGCTCTATCCCGAGCCGCAGGTCTACCGCGTGGCGCCGCCGGCAGCGCTGGCCGACATCCTCGAAGGCGAGTTCCGCCCGGGTTTCTTCGGCGGCGTCTGCACCGTCGTGATGAAGCTCTTCGGCATCGTGCAGCCGGCGGTCGCGGTGTTCGGCCGCAAGGACTACCAGCAGTGGCGTGTCATCGACGCGATGGCGCGCCAGTTCGCGCTGCCGACGCAGGTGGTGGCCGGCGAGACGGTGCGCGCCGCCGACGGCCTGGCGCTGAGCTCGCGCAACGGCTACCTG
>NZ_AEWG01000100.1 GCF_000190375.1 Rubrivivax benzoatilyticus JA2 = ATCC BAA-35 | reverse complement strand
CTCGCGTGCGGCCGGCACCGCGGCGGCGTCGATCAGCAGCCAGGCCAGGCCCGCGGCACGCGCGGCGACCAGGCGCTCGGCGTCGCCGTCGGCCAGCGCCGGCAGCTTCAGCGCGTGGCCGCCGTCGGTGGCCGCGGCCGCGGCGGCCAGCGCCGGCACCCAGTGCGCCGCATCGGCGTCGAGCTCGTGGTTGACGACACCGACGGCGCCGGCGCGGCAGGCGGCGATCGCCAGCGACACGTCCCGGTGTCCGGCCGGCGTGAGGACGAAGGTCTGGAATGCGCTCATGTCAGGGGCGGGACAGGCCCCGGCCGGCAGCGGCCAGGGTGGCACCGGGCATCGGGCGATGCATCACCGGCGAGGACACCACGCGTCGCACGCGTGGGTGCGGTCGAGGGCAAGGGAAGCGGCTGTGGCGACAAGCATCTCGATGCCGCGGGGCGGCCCACCGCGTCTTTCCATGCACCAGGTTCGGCACCAAGTTATCACGGGCATCCGGCATTTCAGCCACGCGGGCATCGCGCCTCACCCACCCGAGGGGGCTGGCGGCCAGGCCGCAGCCGACGGACGCAACAGCGGGGATGGCGGGGTGCAGGCACACGCGGGGCGCCGGTGCAATTTCGATGCCGCCGCGCCCCCCGGGTCCGGGGGCGGGCGGCCGTCGACGGCACCGCGGGCCGGCGCTTCAGAGCCCCGGATCGGCGAACCACACGCCGTCGGAGCAGTCGGGCCGGCGGCAGGGTTTGTAGCGCCCGCCGTCGGACAGGTCGGGCACCAGCCGGTTGAAGTAGATGCGCGGCCCGGCGTCGGTGATGAACACCTCGGGATCGGTGCGCGTGCGCAGCGGCTCGCTCGGCGTGATGCGCTTGAAGACCGGCGCCGTGGCGTCGATGTTGGACACCCAGACCTCGGAGCGGAACTTGTTCGGCCGCACCGTCTGCGACATGAAGATGTAGGACTTGCCGTTCCAGGTGAAGGGCTCGGGCGAGTAGATCTTGTTGCCGCGCGGCGCCGCCTGGCGGAAGACGGCGGTCCAGACGCCGCCGAGCTGGCGGTACACGCGCAGCTCGGTCTGGTCGACGAGCGTGAAGAACACCAGCTCGTCGCCGTACTCGGGCGCGCACCACATCCAGACCTCGTACTTCTGGCCCGCGTCGAAGGTCAGCTGCTGCGAGGTGTTGCGGTCGAAGTCGCGGTAGAAAACCTGGTCGACGCCGTCGACGGTGACCGGGTAGACGATGCCGCGCGCGCCGGCGACGTCGGGCCGCGAGCACGCGACATGGCGCACCGGGTAGTGGGAGTCGGGGAAGTCCTCGATGCGGCGTTCGGACCCCGGCACGAAGAGCTCGGCCCAGTAGTGGACCTCGCGGTTGTCGACGTAGCTGATGCGCGGGGCCGGGTCGCCGGCGACGCTGCTGCCGTACGGTGCCTTGCGCACCGCGCCGGACAGGATGCTGCTCGTCCAGACGCCGCTGCCGTCGTCCCAGGCCAGGCCGATGCGCGAGTTGCCGTCGGTGTGGCGGCCGGCGTACTTGGTGTGCACCAGCACGTCGCCGCGGGCCGTGGGCACCCATTCGGGGCCGTTCTTGGTCTTCTGCGCGTCCTGGAAGGTCATCGAGTCGGGGTCGACGACGACGCCGCGGCCGTCGGCCGGCACGAAGCGGCCGCTGGCGCGGTCGACGTCGGCGACCCACAGGTTGCCGAGCGTGTCGTTCCAGGCGATCTGGGCGCGCGACTGGCTGAACTCGTAGTCGATCAGCTCGGCCTCGGGCGAGGCCTGGGCCTCGTTGGGCACCCAGCCCTGCGCCAGCGCGGGCGCCGCCAGCGCGGCCACGCAGAACGAGGCCAGCGGCCACCGGCAGGCGCGCGAGGCGCGGGTCAGGAGGGAATGCAGCATGGAACCTCGTGTCGGATCAGGAACCCGGGCCCGGCAGGCAGGCTCCGGCCGCCGAACCTTACCCAGCGCCCGCGGCAGCGGCAACGGCGGCCGCGGCTGCGGCACACGAACACGGGGTGGGTGCGGCGGCCGCGCACGGCCCCCGCGAACCGAGGGGCAGGACCGCGCCGGACCTCCCCCGTCGGGTTGATAGCATGCGCCGAACCGACGGAGCCGCCATGAACGTCCCCCGCCTTTCCCATCGTCCGGGCCTGCTGGCCGGGGTCGCGGCGCTGGTCGCGGCCGCCTGTTCGACCGGCTTCGAGGCCCGGGCGCAGGCCGTGCTGCCGGAGGTGCAGGTCACCACCGCGGCGATCCCCGACTACGAGTTCGACAGCGGCCGCAACGGCCGCTTCTGCGCCAGCTGCAACGGCGGCGCGGGCAACGCGCTGTTCGCGTTCACCGCCGCCGACGGCCGGCTCTGGGTGGGCAGCGTCGACTTCCAGACCGGCGCGTTCTATCCGCCCGACGGCCGCGGCGTGCTCGTCGACACCGAGACGGCGCCGGTCGCCGACTTCGGCAACGGCCCCGAGTGGATGTCCGGCAGCGCCGGCTCGAGCATCGTCTACACGCGCTACGTCAGCGGCTCGACCCACGGCCCGTCGACGGCGCAGATCGCCGTGGCCTCGATGGTCAACGGCGCCTGGTCGCCGACGGTGCTGCCCGGCTCGGCCGGCCGCGCCACGCCCGACGGCTCCAAGGACACGAACGACGCCGACCCGCGCGTCAACTACATCGCCGCCGACAAGGACGCGCTGTACTGGCGCCGGTCCTCGGCCCTCGGTGACGAGGTGGCGATGCCGATCTCCGACCTCACCGGCGGCAACTCGCGCCGCTGGGTGCCGGGCACGCGCAAGATCATCTTCCAGGGCCACAACGCCGCCGACCCGCGCCTCGTCGACCAGGTCTACACGTACGACACCGACAGCGGCGCCGTCGAGCAGCTGACCTTCGACGCGGTCGGCAAGTACGGCGCCTTCATGTGGAAGGCGCCCGAGTACAACAACGAGCACGTGTTCTTCACGATGGCGGACTACCGCCGCAAGATCCTCGTCTACCGCAAGATCGCCGGCACCGACGGCGTCAAGCGCTGGACGGTGATCAAGACCATCACGCCGCCGGCCAAGCTGCCGTTCTTCTGGTCGCCCGAGGTCTTCACGCACAACGGCCGCTCGTACATCTTCACTGTCGTCAGCCCGTCCAACAAGTTCTGGGACAAGAGCTACCCGACGCACCTGGCGATCAGCGGCATCGACCCGCTGAAGCAGAACTTCAGGATGCTGACCAACGACACGAGCAAGCCGCGGCTGCGGCTGGACCCGGAGTACTTCATCACGGCCAAGGGGCCGTTCATCTACTACAACCGCATGGTGCCGGCCACGACGCAGTACCCGGACGGCGTCAACGACGGCGTCTGGTACGTCGACACCGGGCTCGGCGCGCCGCTGTCGAAGTAGCCGCAGCCCCGCTCAGGCCAGGCGGAAGCCGCCGACCAGCGTCGTCAGCCGGTGGGCCTGCTCGCGCAGGCTGGCGGCGGCGGCGGTGGACTGCTCGACCAGCGCCGCGTTCTGCTGCGTCGACTGCTCGATCTGCACGACCGCGACGTTGACCCCGCCGATGCTCTCGCTCTGCGCGGCGGTCGTCGCGCTGATGCCGTCGACAACCTCGCCGACACGCTGCACCGCGGCGACGATCTCCTCCATCGAGCGGCCGGCGTCGCCGGCGCGGCGCGTGCCTGCCTCGACCTCGGTGACCGACTGGTCGATCAGCCGCTTGATCTCGCGTGCAGCGTCCGCCGAGCGCTGCGCCAGCAGGCGGACCTCGCCGGCGACGACGGCGAAGCCCCGGCCCTGGTCGCCGGCACGTGCCGCCTCGACGGCGGCGTTGAGCGCCAGGATGTTGGTCTGGAAGGCGATGCCGTCGATCGTGGCGATGATCTCGGCGACACGGCGGCTGCTGCGCTCGATCTCGGCCATCGAGCGCACGAGGTCGGTGACGACGCCGCCGCCGCTGCGCGCGACGTCGCCGGCCGAGTGCGCGAGGCGCTCGGCGTCGCGCGCCGACTCGGCGGTGCGGCGCACCGTCTCGGTGAGCGACTGCATCGTGCTGGCCGTGGCCTCCAGGCTGGACGCGGTGCGCTCGGTGCGCGCGCTGAGATCGGCGTTGCCGGCGGCGACCTCGTGGCTGGCGACCTCGATCGACTCGGCCACCTCGTGCACCTGACCGACCAGCGTGCGCAGCGCCTGCTGCATGTTGGCGATCTCCTCGCTCAGCAGAACGGTCTCGGCCTGGCCGGCACCCCGTTCCAGCGGCTGCGCCAGGTCGCCCCCGGCGATGCGCCGAGCCGCGGCCTGCAGTGTGGCCAGCGGCCGCGTGATGCCGCGCGTCAAGGTCCAGCCCATGGCCACCGCGGCGACGATGGCGAGGATCGAGACGACGATCGCGGTGCCGCGCAGTTCCTCCATCGCGGTCCTGGCCTGAACCGAGATCTCGCGCTGGCGCTGCTGCTGAAAGGCCAGCACCTGCGCCGACACGTCGATGTAGGCGGCCGTGACCTGCTCGAAACGTGCCCCCTCCTCGGCCCGGCGGGCCGTGTCGTCGACGGCCGCCAGCAGCGCCTTGCGCTGGTCGAGGTAACGCTGGCGCGCGACCGCGAGCGCCTCGATGCCGGCCCGGCCGCCGTCGCTGGTCTCGAGCTCGGCGTAGCGTTTCTGGATCTGGGTCGTGCGCTCGGTGACGGCCTTCATGCGCTCGCCGAAGGCACGCTCCAAGCCGGCGTCACGCGTCAGGCCGATGGCCAGCGCGCGCTGCGAGTTGACCTGGATGTTCTGGTGCCACTCGTGCGCCAGCGCCAGACGCTCGGCCTGGGCACCGACGAGCTCGTCGTTGGCGCGCTCGGCGCGGGCGATCAGGGCCAGCACGGCCGCCAGCACGATCAGCATCAGCGCGACGACGATGCCGAAGCCGAGGGCCATGCGAGCCCCGATGCGAAGACGCAAGACAAAAGACATGCCGGCCCCAAAAGCGCACAAGTGATACTAGATGATACTCCTGACACCTGATGCAGCGAATGGCAACAATGCACGCGGCCCGGGGCCGAAGCCGCCGGGCCGCGCACGCCCCGCGCCGGGGCCGTCCGGCGTCGGGCGTCAGGCGATCAGGGCAGCCACGACCACACCTGGACGTTGACGAAGCGCACCACCGCCTGGCTGAAGGCCTGCCAGACGGGCATCGTGCCGGCGTCGACCTTGGCGTAGCCGGTCATGCCCGACTTCAGCGCGCCGCCGCCGTTGTCGACCACCGCGACCACCTTGACGACACGCCCGGCGGGCTTGACGCTGACGTTGCCGTCGATGCGCTCGACCCGGCCCTCGAAGGTGCGGTCGTTGAAGGCGTTGGGCCGCACGCGCACCGGCGCGCCGACCTTGACGTGGCCGATCTCGCCTTCGGGCACGTCGATCTCGACCGTCATCGAGCCGTTGGCCTCGACGGTGGCGAACGGCGCCCCCTTGTCGAGCACGCTGTTGAGCCGGTCCTTCAGGCGCAGCGACAGGATGGTGCCGTCGAAGGGCATGGTCATCACCGTGCGCCCGGCGCGGCCCTCGACCTCGGCGCGCTGCTGCACCAGCGACTGCAGCGTCGCCTCCTCGGCGGCGATGCGGTCCGGCGGCGTGCCGGCGCGGACCAGCGCCAGCGCCGCCTCGCGCTGCGCCAGCTCGCGGCGGTCGACCTCGGCCTCCTTGCGCGCGCTGTCGAGCTCCTCGAACGAGATCGTGCGTTCCTGGTGCATGCGCTCCAGGCGCGGCACACGCTCGCCGCTGAAGCGGGCGCGCTGGCGCGCGATCTCCAGCTCGCTCTGCGCCAGCGCGACCTCCTCCTTGCGCGGGCGCGACTTCAGGTCGGCGACGACCGCACGCTGCGCCGCGATGCGCGCGTCGAAGGTCTGCAGCTGCGCCTTCAGGTCGGTGCTGGCGACACGCGCGATGACCTGGCCCTTGGCGACCTGCTCGCCGCCGTCGAAGTTGACCTCCTCGACGATGCCGGCGACGTCGGTCGTGACGACCTGGCGTGCGGCCGGGTAGATCTCGAAGTCGCCGCCGGCGTCGTAGGGGTACGGCAGGAACAGCAGCAGCAGCAGCGTGACCGCCAGGGCCCGCTTCATGTAGTACCAGGTGCGGCTGGCGGGCGCCTCGGCCTGGGCCTGCTCGGCGGTCTCCGACGGCAGCGCGCGCTTGCGCCAGCGCTCGAACTGCTGCGAGCGCTCGTAGGCGCGCGTGATCAGCTTGAAGCGCCGCGTGGTGCGCACCGCCAGGAACACGCCCAGCGCGACGACGACGATCAGCGCCGCACCGCCCAGGCGCAGCTCGTGGATCAGGAAGTGGCCGGCGACGTAGACGATCAGCAGCACCACGAGGTAGGCGTAGACGAAGCTCGCGAGCGCGAAGCTCGCCAGCAGCATCTGGCCGCGCTCGGTGCTGGCGCCGCCGCGCAGGCGATCGAGGAAGGCGCGGTAGGCCTTGCCGCGCAGCTGCGGCTCGTCGACGAAGGCCGACAGCAGGTGGTAGCCGTTGCCCTTGACCAGCGGGTTGCCGCCTTCGACGAGCAGGTTCACCGCGCACAGGAAGGTCAGGCCCAGGCCGATGTTGGTCAGCCCCTCGTAGCGGCCGCGGGCGTTGTACCAGATCAGCACGCCGAGGCTGAACAGCAGCACGCGCACCAGCAGCGGGCCGGCATGCATCCACATGCGCTCGCGCCGCGACAGCTGCAAGGTGTGCCGGATCGGCACCATGAAACGCGGGAAGAAGCCGAAGCGCAGGCCGATGCCGAAGTCGCCCAGGCTGGCGCGGAACTTCTGCGCCACCAGCGACTGCGTGACGACGACCGCGAGGTTGATCGTCACCAGGCTGAACAGCGCGTGCACGGCCAGCGTCGTGGCGCTGCGCAGCGAGCCGATGTCGCTCCACAGCGTGCCGATGTGGCGCAGCACGAGGATCAGCGCCAGCAGCGCGACCAGCGGCAGCAGGTAGACGGCGTACTTCAGCGGCTCGACGACCGGCAGCAGCGCACGCGCCACCGGCTGCATCGGGAAGAAGCGAAACAGCTGGCGCGACTGCCGCGGGTCCAGGCTGTCGGCCTCGTTGACGCCGGCGGGCAGCACCGCGTCCTCGGGCAACTCGTCGGGGGCACCGGGTGTCGGGCCGGGTGCCGGCGCGGCGGGCGCGCCCGGGCGCGGCGCCTGGCTCGCCATCTTGACCGCCAGCTCCTCGAAGGACTTCGGCTTGATCAGCCCCTGCTCGAGCGCGTAGCCCTGGCGCGTGAACGGCTTGAGCAGCGGGTGCTTGGCGGCTTCGTCGTCGAGCAGCTTCTGGTCGGCGAGTTGGGCGAAGAAGGCCATCACCTCGTGCTCGCCGATCTCGCGGCCGAAGCGGTCGGCGAAGACCGACAGCAGCTTCTCGGCGGTCTCGCAGCCCGGCAGCACCTCGAGCACGAAGAACTGCCACTGCTCGACGTCGTAGGTGCGGTCGGCGAGCTTGTCGCGCAGCACGTAGCTCGTCTTGTCGCCCCGGACGATGCGGAAGGCCTGCAGACGGCGCGGCAGGTAGGCGGGCAGCGCCACCAGCTTGGTTGAGTCACTCATCGGGGGCTCGTCGTCGTTTGGGCGGTGGCGGCGCTCGGGTCGGGCAGCGACCAGCCGCCGCCCAGGGCCTTGTAGAGCGCGACCAGCGCGTCGGCACGCGCGTGGCGGGTCTGGTTCTGCAACTGCAGGCCGGAGGCCAGCGCACGCTCGGCCTCCAGCACCTGGAAGTAGTCGTCGCGGCCGAGCTCCCAGCGGCGCAGCGCGACCTGGCGCTGGCGCTCGAGCACGGCGACGTTGTCGTCGCGCAGGCCCGCCTGCAGCTCGATCTTCTGTCGGGCCACCAGCGCGTCCTGGACCTCGTGCAGCGCGACCTGCACCGAGCGCACGAAGTCGACGGCGGCCTGGCGCTGCAGCGCCTCGGCCTCGCGCACCTGGCCGCCGAGCCGGCCGCCGCTGAACACCGGGCCGAAGAAGTGCAGCCCGAAGCTGCCGAAGTTGGACCGCAGCTCGTCGAGCCGGCCGAGCTCGGCGCTGGCGAAGCCCGAGCTGCTGGTCAGGCCGATGGTCGGATAGAACTGGGCCTCGGCGACGCCGATGCGGGCGTTGGCCGCGACCAGCACCTGCTCGCGTTCACGCAGGTCCGGCCGCTGGGCGATCAGCTCGGCCGGCAGGCCGGCAGGCACCGGCGGCAGCTTCAGGGCGTCGAGCGTGCCGCGCGCCAGCGGCCCGGGGTTGCGGCCGGCGAGCGCCCCGAGCGCGTTCTCCAGCGCCTGGATCTCGGCCTCCTTGGCCGGGACCTCGGCCGCACGCTGCTGCCACTGCGAACGTGCGTGCAGCACCGGCAGCTCGGAGCTGCCGCCGTTGGCGAAGCGCGACTGCGCCAGCGCCAGCGTGTCGGCCTCGACCTGCACGCTGCGCCGGAGCAGCTCGAGCTCGCGGTCCATCGACAGCAGCCGCAGGTAACCCGAGGCGGCCTTGGCGACCATCGCCATCTCCAGCGCGCGGCGGCCCTCCTGGCCGGCCATCAGGTTGGCGAAGGCCGCCTCGTCGGCGCGACGCAGCTTGCCCCAGAGGTCGAGCTCCCAGCGGATCGAGCCCGAGACGGTGTAGTTGTTGTCCACCGGCTCGGTGCCGCGGCTCAGCGGCACCTGGCGGTTCTCGCTGAGCGTGTCGCGCGTGCGCTGGCCCTCGTAGCCGACCTGCGGCTGGCCGGCGGCGCGGCTGACCTGCAGGAAGGCGTCGAGCTGCTCGACGCGGTGCGCGGCGATGCGCAGGTCCGGGTTGTTCGCCAGCACGTCCTGCACCAGCGTGTCGAGCGCGGGGTCGGCGAAGCCGGACCACCAGGCGGTGTCCAGCGCCTGGCGCGCCGCCGGTGCCGGCTCGGGGGCCGCGGCGGCATGGTGCGCCGGCAGGTCCAGCGCGGGGCGGCGGTAGTCCGGGCCGAGGGTGCAGCCGGCCAGCGCCCAGGCGGCGGCCAGCACGAGCGCCGCCTGGGCGGCCGGGCGACGGGGGATGACGGGCATGGGTCGCGGCACCTCTAGTCGCGCTCGCTGCGTTCGAGCACGTCGAGCGCCAGCGCCTCGATCTCGCGCACGCGCAAGAGCCGCGTCTGCAGCTCCAGCAGCATCGCCTCGAACCAGCGCACCTGGTACTCGAGCTGGCGGCGCTCCTCGATGATGTCCTCGATCGGCGCGTTGGCCGGGGGCTGGCCGTGCTCGTCGAAGAGGATCTTGATCGACTCGGCGACCTGACGGTTGCCGTTGATGTAGTGGACCTGCTTCTCGACGAACTTCTTCGCCTTGCGCGCCTTGAACTCGCGCAGCAGCGCGTCGCGCAGGCCACGCTGCGCCGGCGACAGCCGGCTCAGGTCGGGGTGCGTCGTGACCGGCTTGCCGTCGATCGGGCCGAGCTTGGGGCGCTGGCCCAGCGGGGGGGTGTCGGAGTCGCTCATCGCCTCAATATCCAAACTCACGGGCGAGCTCGACGACCTCGGGCTTCAGGCCCTGGCCGTCCTCGCGCCAGGGCACCGGCCTGTCCAGTGGCGGCACCTTCACCTTGTGTGGGCGGAAGGTCGGGCCGGAGAGGAAGTTCGGGTCGTTGCCGAACAGCGCGTCCAGCGGGCCGAAGCAGGCGAACGGCGAACGTTCGGGATGCATCATCTCCTCGAGCGCATCGGCGTCGTCGCGGATGCCCAGCCAGCGGCAGATCATGCCGAGGAACTTCGGCGGATCGTTCATCACGTCCTCGCCGCGGATGCGCATCTGGCGCTCGGCCGGGATCGTGTCGAGGAAGTTCAGGATGTTGATGTTCAGGTCGTACCAGGCGAACTGGGGTTCGACGATGGCGCGGTCCTCGAGGAAGTCGATCGAGTTGACGAACAGCGCGAAGGTGCCGTCGTACAGGCTCATCACCGACTTGCACTGGCCCACCGGGTGGCGCGTCAGGTGCAGGTAGCGCGCATCGGGGAAGGTCTCGCGGATGCGCAGCAGGCGCTGGATGTCCACCGTGTACGCCGGGCTCTTCTCGACGGCGATCAGCGGGTCGATCCTGTCGACCAGCTCGCGGTAGATCTCGCCGGTGGACAGGTTCTGGCGCGCAGCGCACCAGTGGCTGGCCATGCGCACGCTGTCCATGGTCTGTTCGCCGCCGTAGATCTCGGCGACGGCACGCAGCAGGCCGTGGCGCGTCTTGGCCTCGCTGCCCATCTCGTCGGTGCTGCGCACCCACAGGTCGACGAGGCGCTCGACGTTGAACAGGCACAGCTCCGGCAGGCCGAAACACTGCGGATGCTGGCCCAGCATCGCGTTCATCAGCGAGGTGTAGGACCTCGGCGGCGCCAGCAGGAACAGCGGCGCGGCCATTCAGCCCAGCCGCCCCTCGACGAAGGGAACCTCGAAGCACTTCTCGTGCATGATGGGCCCGTGGCCGAAGTAGCCGTCCTCGCCGAACAGTTCGCCGTGGTCGGCGGTGACGATGAAGTGCGTGTTCGGCGGCGCCATGGCCATGATGCGGCCGATCTGCGCGTCGCAGTACTCGATGCACCTGATCTGCTGCAGCCGCAGCATCTCCATCTGGCCGGGCTCGAAACCGCGCCGGCCCTGCGTGGCCTCGGTCACCGCGTCCATGCCCTTCAGCGCACCGTGCAGCCCCGAGATGTGCGGCAGGTCGGCACCTGACAGCATGTACGGGTAGTGGGTCTCGCCGACGTTGAGGAAGTAGTAGTGCGGCTCGTCGTCGGGGAACTCCATCTCCGCGACCATGCCCTTGAAGTCGTTGTGATGGGGCATGAGCTTGTAGTCGTCGAAGTCGCGGCTGATCAGCGTGCTCTTGTTGAGCACCGGCATCGAGACCCGGGCGACGGTGCGGTAGCCGAGCTTGCGCAGCACCTTGGGCAGCGACAGGTCGGGCAGGAACTCCTTGAACGCGATGTCGGCGCAGCCGGTGCGCTCGCGCCACTGCGCGAACTCGTCCTTGTAGACCTCGGAGGCGAAGACGTCCTTGGGGCTCGTGTGCGGCAGCATGCCCATCGCGAAGGTGTGGTGCGACGGCGCCGTCCACGAGGCGTACGAATAGCGCTTCTGCGCCGCGCCGAGGCGGTCGACGTTGGGCGTGTTCGCGGCGACGAAGCTGTCGTGCCGGCAGCTGTCGAGCACGATGAAGACGATGTGGTTCAGGGACATGCAGGTTCCTCGGGACGCGGACACGCTCAGGGCAGCGCGATCTGCAGCAGGCCGCTCAGGTTGGTCACGCCCTCCGGCACGAGGGGCGCACCACCGACGATCAGCAGCGGGTAGTTCTGCAGCACCCACACCGGCGAGCCCGGGTGCTGCGTGTTGAGCTCGCCGTGGAACATCGACGGCGGCTGCTGGCCGTTCAGCGAGGTCAGCACGGCCTGGTCCTCGAAGGCGCCGCCCAGGGCGGTGTAGGTGCCGGCGTCGGCGTCCATCGTGATCGCCAGCCAGTCGGCGTCGCCGCCGAGCACGCCGGGGCCCACGAAGCGGCCCGGGAAGAAGCCGGCGAACTCCTCCTTCAGCGCCACCAGCCACTGCAGACGGCCATCGCCCAGCGTGCTTTCGCCCACCGACAGCAGCAGCTCGGTCTGCCCGGCACGCGCGATGCGGAAGCGGATCGGCGGCGTGCCGGCAACGGTCGGCGTCGCGGTGAAAACACTGTCGGCGACGCTCACCGTGTAGCTGCGCAGCGAGCCGCTGGCGCAGGCCGAGGTGTAGACGACCTCGTAGTCGTTCTCGCAGATCTGCAGCGTGTTGCCCGACAGCGTGGCGGTGGCCGGGTGCGTGCTGGCGTCGCTGCCGTCGGCGGCGACGCGCCGGATCATCAGGTTGTAGCGCCCGGCCGCGCCGGTGGTCGACGCGAGAAAGGTCTGCGCCGCGACGTAGGGCAGCAGCGTGTCGCCGACCTGGTGCACGCCGACGACGAGGCCTTCGGCGCTGCGCAGCCGCTCGGGCCCGGCACCGACGATCCAGCCGCCCTCGCCGTCGGGCACCAGCTCGCGCAGGTCGGAGACACCGTCGCCGCCGAGGCTGTAGCGGCCGGCGCCGAGGTCCAGCGCCATCGTGTAGGCGCGGCCGTCGGCGGCGAAGACCTGGTGGTCGCTGTCGTCCTCGGCGGCGTCGCTGCCGCGGGAGCCACCGCAGGCGGCCAGCGCCAGGCTGGCAGCCAGTGCACAAACGGTCGCGGCGCGCACCGCGAAGCTCCCAACGCCTCTGCCCATTCGTTCGACTCGTGTGACTTGCGTGAACCGATTGTTAGCGAGCCCCGGCGGTGGCGATACCGCCGGGACGCCCGCCCGGCTCATGCAAGTGCGGGGCCATCCCCGCGAGCGCGGGGGCTTCAGCCGCCGGCGCTGGCGACGAAGTGCGGGTTGTCGAAACCCGGCTTGCCGTAACGCAGCGGCGCACCGGCGACGGTGTCGACACGGCCACCGGCGGCGGCCAGCACGGCGTGGCCGGCGGCGATGTCCCACTCCATCGTGCGCCCCAGGCGCGGGTAGAGGTCGGCCTCGCCGGCGGCGACCAGGCACAGCTTCAGCGACGAGCCCGCATTGGCCAGCGCGGCCACCTTGCGCCCGGCCAGAAACGCGTCGAGCGCAGCGGCGTCGCCGTGCGAGCGGCTGGCGACGACGGTCAGCCCGTCGGCCGGCACCTCGCGGCAGCGGATCGCACGCACCACGCCGGCTTCCTCGACACGCGCGCCCTGCCCGCGTGCACCGGCAAAGAGCCGGTCGAGCGCCGGCGCGAAGACCACGCCGAGCACCGGCTCGCCGCGGTGCACCAGCGCGATGTTGACGGTGAACTCGCCGTTGCGGCTGATGAACTCCTTGGTGCCGTCCAGCGGGTCGACGAGCCAGAACCAGTCGCCGACCTCGGGCACCGAACCCGCGGCGACGGCCTCCTCGGCGACCACCGGCACCTCGGGCGCCAGCGCGTGCAGCGCCGGCACGATGAGTTTCTCGGCACGTTCGTCGGCCTCGGTCACGGGCGAGGCATCGTCCTTGCCGCGCACCGAGAAATCGGTGGCGTAGATCTGCATGATCAGCGCGCCAGCACGGCGCGCGATGGCGCTCACCTCGTCCAGCAGGCCGGGGGCGGCCACTCGTTCTTCGGTCATGAACAGTCCTCCTGTGCGCCGACTTTAGCGGCGCCGGGCCGGCCGGCAGCCGACGCCTGTGCGCCGGCGTCCCTCATCCCCACGAGGTGCGCGGCCCCGGGGCCTTGGGGGATACTCACGGCCCCGCGGCATGCCGCTTGCTGCGGCGCAGCACGAGACCACCGAGCACGAGGCCTATGCATCCACCGATCAACCTGACCCATCTGCAGCGCCTGGAAGCCGAGAGCATCCACATCCTGCGAGAAGTCGTCGCCGAGGCCGACAAGCCGGTGATGCTCTACTCGATCGGCAAGGACAGCGCGGTGATGCTGCACCTGGCGCGCAAGGCCTTCTTCCCCGCGCCGCCGCCGTTCCCGCTGCTGCACGTGGACACGACCTGGAAGTTCCGCGACATGTACGCGATGCGCGAACGCATGGCGCGCGAGCTCGGCATGGAGCTGCTGGTCCATCACAACCCCGAGGCCATGGAACGCGGCATCAACCCGTTCGACCACGGCTCGCAGATCCACACCGACATGTGGAAGACCCAGGGCCTGAAGCAGGCGCTGGACCACCACGGCTTCGACGCCGCGTTCGGCGGCGCCCGCCGCGACGAGGAGAAGAGCCGCGCCAAGGAGCGCATCTTCTCGTTCCGCACCGCGCAGCACCGCTGGGACCCGAAGAACCAGCGTCCCGAGCTCTGGCACCTCTACAACGGCCGCAAGCACAAGGGCGAGTCGATCCGCGTCTTCCCGATCTCGAACTGGACCGAGCTCGACATCTGGCAGTACATCTACCTCGAGAACATCCCCATCGTGCCGCTGTACTACGCGGCCGAACGGCCGGTGGTCGAGCGCGACGGCACGCTGATCATGGTCGACGACGAGCGCATGCGCCTGAAGCCCGGCGAGCAGCCGATGATGAAGAAGGTGCGTTTCCGCACGCTGGGCTGCTACCCGCTGTCCGGCGCCGTGGAGTCCGAAGCCGAGACGCTGGTCGACATCATCCAGGAGATGCTGCTGACGCGCACCAGCGAACGCCAGGGCCGCATGATCGACCACGACACGGCCGCTTCCATGGAGAAGAAGAAGCAAGAGGGGTACTTCTGAGATGGCGCACGTTTCCGACCTCATCGCCACCGACATCGAGCGTTATCTCGAACAGCACGAGAAGAAGAGCCTGCTGCGCTTCATCACCTGCGGCTCGGTCGACGACGGCAAGAGCACCGTCATCGGGCGCCTGCTGTACGAGTCGAAGATGCTGTTCGAGGACCAACTCGCGGCCATCGAGGCCGACTCCCGGAAGTGGGGCACGCAAGGCGGCGACATCGACTTCGCGCTGCTCGTCGACGGCCTGGCCGCCGAGCGCGAGCAGGGCATCACGATCGACGTCGCCTACCGCTTCTTCAGCACCGACCGGCGCAAGTTCATCGTCGCCGACACGCCCGGGCACGAGCAGTACACGCGCAACATGATCACCGGCGCGTCGACCGCCGACGTCGCGGTGATCCTGGTCGACGCGCGCAAGGGCGTGCTGACGCAGACCCGCCGCCACAGCTACCTCGTCTCGCTGATCGGCATCCGCAAGGTGGTGCTGGCGATCAACAAGATGGACCTGGTGGACTACTCGCAGCAGGTCTACAACCGCATCGACGAGGAGTACCGCGAGTTCGCCCGGCAGATCGGCCTGGCCGACATCACGACGATCCCGCTGTCGGCCCTGAAGGGCGACAACATGACCGAGCCGAGCACGCAGACCGGCTGGTACCACGGCCCGACGCTGATGGGCTTTCTCGAGACCTGCGAGATCGACGAGACGCGGCTGCAGAACGGGCCGCTGCGCCTGCCGGTGCAGTGGGTCAACCGCCCCAACCTCGACTTCCGCGGTTTCTGCGGCCTGATCGCCAGCGGCAGCGTGCGCCCCGGCGACCGCGTGCGCGTGCAGCCCTCGGGCCGCGAGAGCACGGTCGCGCGCATCGTCGCCCACGGCGGCGACCTGCCGGTGGCCGTCGCCGGCCAGTCGGTGACGCTGACGCTGGCCGACGAGGTCGACATCTCGCGCGGCGACGTGATCTCCGCCGCCGACGCGCCGGCCGAGGTCGCCGACCAGTTCGAGTGCTCGATCGTCTGGATGGCCGACGAGCCGATGCTGCCCGGCCGGCCCTACCTGCTGAAGCTCGGCACGCGCACCGTCAGCGTCTCGGTGACCGAGCCCAAGTACAAGGTCAACGTCAACACGCTGGAGCGCCTGGCGGCCAAGCAGCTGGAGTTGAACGAGATCGGCGTCTGCAACATCGCGCTCGACCGCGCCGTGCCCTTCGACGCCTACCAGGCCAACCGCGAGACCGGCGGCTTCATCCTGATCGACCGGCTGACGAACAACACCGTCGGCGCCGGCATGCTGCACTTCGCGCTGCGCCGCGCGCACAACATCCACCTGCAGCACGTCGACATCGACAAGGCCGCGCGCTCGCTGCAGAAGGGCCAGAAGCCGGTGGTGCTGTGGTTCACCGGGCTGTCGGGCGCCGGCAAGTCGACGATCGCCAACCTCGTCGAGAAGCGGCTGCACGCGCTCGGCCGCCACTCCTACCTGCTCGACGGCGACAACGTGCGCCACGGCCTGAACAAGGACCTCGGCTTCACCGAGGCCGACCGCGTCGAGAACGTGCGCCGCGTCGGCGAGGTCGCCAGGCTGATGGTCGACGCCGGCCTGATCGTGCTGACGGCCTTCATCTCGCCGTTCCGCGCCGAGCGCCGGCTGGCGCGTTCGCTGGTCGCCGACGGCGAGTTCATCGAGGTGCACGTCGACACGCCGCTGGACGTCGCCGAGAGCCGCGACGTCAAGGGCCTGTACAAGAAGGCGCGCCGAGGCGAGCTGCGCAACTTCACCGGCATCGATTCGCCGTACGAGCCGCCGGAAAACCCCGAGATGCGCATCGACACCACCGAGCTGACCGCCGAACGGGCCGCCGACCGGGTCATCGAACTGCTGCGCGAGCGGGGCGTGATCGCCTGACAAGCGCCTGGCTCGCCATGAAGGCCGCGCGTTCCCGGCAGGGCACGCGCGGCTTTTTCATTTCGGGCCGGCTATAGCCGTGCTCAATGGTCCTGATTGAAACGATCGACTGCCAACATCGAGACCGGCCGCTACAGTCTCCTGGTCGCGTTCTCCTTCACTCGCGTCTCTCACCGACCCAACCATCAGAGGAGTCTCCCCATGTCGCTGATCAACACCCAAGTCAAGCCGTTCAAGGCCACCGCCTACCAGACCGGCAAGTTCTTCGACGTCACCGAAGAAAGCCTCAAGGGCAAGTGGAGCGTCGTGGTGTTCTACCCGGCCGACTTCACCTTCGTCTGCCCGACCGAACTCGAAGACCTGGCCGACACCTACGCCGAGTTCCAGAAGCTGGGCGTCGAGGTCTACGGCGTGTCGACCGACACCCACTTCGCGCACAAGGCCTGGGCCGAGACCTCGCCGGCGATCCAGAAGGTCAAGTACCCGCTGATCGGCGACCCGACCGGCACGCTGACGCGCAACTTCGAGGTCATGATCGAAGAGGAAGGCCTGGCGCTGCGCGGCACCTTCGTCATCAACCCCGAAGGCCAGATCAAGCTCTGCGAGATCCACGACAACGGCATCGGCCGTGACGCCAGCGAGCTGCTGCGCAAGGTCAAGGCGGCCCAGTACGTCGCTTCGCACCCGGGCCAGGTCTGCCCGGCCAAGTGGCAGGAAGGCGCCGCGACGCTGACCCCGTCGCTGGACCTGGTCGGCAAGATCTAAGCCGCCCGGCACCCCGGCCCGCCCCAGCGGGCCCCACGGACGCCCGGCTCGCCCGGGCGTTTTGCCGACAGGGCCCGGCTCCCGGGCCCCTGTCGCCAGCCCCCCGCGCGGGACGGGCGCTGACGACAGGGCGACGCCCTTCCCTCCCCGCATCGCCAACAGGAACACCGCCATGCTCGACGCCAACCTCAAGACCCAGCTCAAGGCCTACCTGGAGCGCCTGCAGCAGCCGATCGAACTCGTCGCCTCGCTCGACGACCGCCCGGCCTCGGCCGAGATGCGGGCGCTGCTCGAGGACATCGCGCCGCTGTCGGCGCTGATCAGCGTGCGCTACGACGGCAACGACGCGCGCCGCCCGTCGTTCTCGATCAGCCGCGCTGGCGCCGACATGGGCGTGCGTTTCGCGGCCATCCCGATGGGCCACGAGTTCACCTCGCTGGTGCTGGCGCTGCTGCAGGCCGGCGGCCACCCGCCCAAGCTCGACGCCGACACGATCGCGCAGATCCAGGGCCTGGAAGGCGACTTCGTCTTCGAGACCTACATGTCGCTGACCTGCCACAACTGCCCCGACGTCGTGCAGGCGCTGAACCTGATGGCGGTGCTGAACCCGCGCGTGCGCCACGTCGCGATCGACGGCGGCCTGTTCAAGGCCGAGGTCGACGCGCGCCAGATCATGGCCGTGCCGACGGTGTTCCTGAACGGCCAGCCCTTCGGCTCGGGCCGCATGGAGATCGGCGAGATCCTGGCCAAGGTCGACACCGGCGCCGCCGCGCGCGACGCCGCCAAGCTGGCGAAGAAGGAGCCGTACGAGGTGCTGATCGTCGGCGGCGGCCCGGCCGGCGCCGCGGCGGCGATCTACGCCGCGCGCAAGGGCATCCGCACCGGCATCGTCGCCGAACGTTTCGGCGGCCAGACGCTGGACACGCTGGCCATCGAGAACTTCGTCTCGGTGATGGAGACCGAAGGGCCGAAGTTCGCCGCCGCGCTGGAAGCCCACGTGCGCGCCTACGCCGTCGACGTCAACGTCGGCCAGCAGGTGCAGGCCGTGGTCCCGGCGCCGCAGCCGGGCGCCCACGCGACGGTCAAGCTGGCCAACGGCGCCGAGCTGAAGGGGCGCACGGTGATCCTGGCCACCGGCGCGCGCTGGCGCAACGTCAACGTGCCCGGCGAGCAGGAGTACAAGACCCGGGGCGTGGCCTACTGCCCGCACTGCGACGGCCCGCTGTTCAAGGGCAAGAAGGTCGCCGTCATCGGCGGCGGCAACTCCGGCGTCGAGGCCGCGATCGATCTCGCCGGCGTCGTCGAGCACGTGACGCTGATCGAGTTCCTCGACCAGCTGAAGGCCGACGCGGTGCTGGTCGACAAGCTCAAGAGCCTGCCCAACGTCACGATCCACACCAACGCGCAGACGACCGAGATCACCGGCGACGGCCAGAAGGTCAACGGCCTGCGCTACAAGGACCGTGTCTCGGGCGCCGAGCACCACGTCGAACTGGCCGGCGTGTTCGTGCAGATCGGCCTCGTGCCCAACACCGAGTTCCTGAAGGGCACGCTGGAGCTGAGCCGCTTCGGCGAGATCGTCATCGACCCGAAGTGCGCGACCAGCGTGCCGGGCATCTTCGCCGCCGGCGACGTGACGACCGTGCCGTACAAGCAGATCATCATCGCCACCGGCGAAGGCGCGAAGGCGGCGCTGTCGGCCTTCGACTACCTGATCCGCACGCCGGCCGAGCAGGGCTGAGGCCTGGCGACGGCCGGAAGTCGGGGGTCAGGTCTCACAAGACCTGACCCCTTTTTTCAGCCGTCGCATCGCGCCGCTCACTTCGCCGCCGGCGCCTTGCGGCCGACGAGCTTCTCGACGGCCGCCATCGTCCGCGAAACGTGCTCGTCGGGGTCGAGGCTCTCCCAGACGTAGGCGACGCGGCCGTCACGGCCGATGACGTAGGACACACGCTTGGCCATGCCGGGCAGGAAGGCGATCTTCGCGTCATAGGCGCGGATCACGCGCGAGTCGGCGTCGGAGGCGACGGCGAACTTGTCGCGGCAGGCTTCGCTGGAAAAGCGCTGCAGCGTCGGCAGATCGTCGTTGGAGACGCCGATGACGGTCGCACCGAGCTTCTCGAACTGCGGCGTGGCCTCGGCGAACAGGTGCGCCTCGACGGTGCAGCCGGACGTGAAGGCCTTCGGGAAGAAGAACAGCACCACCGGCCCGCGCGAGAGCGCGTCGGCCAGCGCGAAGCGCGTCGGCTTGCCGGCCAGCGCGGCATCGGTGGTGAAGTCGGGCGCCTTGGCGCCGACTTCCAGCGCCGCCAGCGCGGCCGGCGACACGGCGGCCATCGTGGCCGCCGCGGCGAAAGAGCAGATCGTGGAACGCAGCATCGTGGACTCCTGAGTGCACGCAGTCTGCCAGCGCGGCGCGATCCACGTTCTCACGCGGGCGAATCGGCGCGCGCGACGCAGCGGCGCTGGCGCTCGTCGACGCGCCGCGCGAACCACTCGGTGGTCAGCTTGCGCTGGATCTTCGGTCCTTCGAGCGTGATGCGCGGCAAGGCGGCGCGCGGCAGCGTGCGGCCCTGGCGTTCGGCGAGCGCGAACACACGCTGCCACAGCCGCGAACGCTCGAATCCCGGCCCCTCGCCTTGCGCCAGTTCGCGGCGGATGTCGTCGGCGTCCAGGCCCAGGCGCGAGGCCAGCGAACGTGCCGCAGTCTCGGTGGCGCCGGGCGGCGTGTCGCGGCCGGCGTCGGGCGGCAGCAGGTCGCCGTCGGGCACCAGCGGGATGCCGGTGACGGCAGCCAGCGCGTTCTGGAACGCGGCGTTGCGGCTGGCCCAGCGGCCGGCGTTGAAGTCGGCGTAGCGGTAGATCAGCGCGTCGTACGGCGCCTCGTAGTCCAGCAGATGGGCGACGCCGAAGTACAGCCCGCCGCGGCGCGTGAAGACCTCGTCGCGCACCGAGCCCTTCAGCGGGTACGGGTAGCCGCGCTCGGCCTGGCGCTCGGCAAACGCCACCGAGACCTGCATCGGCCCGCCGGTGCGCACCGGGTTGCGGCTGGCGAGGAATCGCCGGCCCAGCGGCACGCGGTCGATGAAGCTCTCGTACAGCTCGCTGAGCTCGCGTTCGGTCTTCACCGCGGCCAGGCGTTCGTTCCACGAGCGTCCGTCGGGCGACGGCAGCACCAGCGCCGCGGCGACGGCCAGGCGCGGCACGCCGGCCCGTTCGGCGCGTTCCTCGAGCTCGCGGCGCGCGATCTCGCCCAGCCGTGGCACCGGCGGGTCGGCGCGCAGGCCGGACTCCTGCTCGGCCACCGCGATCGCGGCGCAGAGGTTCTCGACGCTGGGCTCCACGCCCAGCGCCGAGAACGCGACCTGCAGGTCCTGCGCCCAGCCGGCGCGGTCGGCCAGGGCCGGCGGCAGCAGCGACTGCACCCGCTGGCGCACGTCGGCCGGGCGCTCGGGCGCGTCGGCCGGCCGGGGCGCCGTCGTGCAGCCGGCGGCCAGGGCCGCCGCGGCGATGGCCGCGCCCAGGCGCAGCGTCGGAAGGCATCGGGAGCGGTTCATCACCCCCGATGCTGCCGCAAAGCGCGCGCGTTCAGCGTGCCGGACGGTACAGCGTGCGGCTGACGGCCGCGCGCTGGATCTCCGCCGCCGTGACGCGGAACGGATAGGTCTCGTTGCTCAGCCAGCGGCCGAGGAAGTTGGCGTAGTCCTCGCTGCCGAGCACGCCGCTCTGCCCGCCGGGCAGGATGGACCGCGCCGGGATGCCGCCCGGGCCGGGCGCGCCGACATAACGCCGGTTGGGGCCTGACGAGAACATGAACGCACCGTCGTCGGCCGCACGCGGCGAGTGGTTGGCGACGTCCACCGTGCCCAGCCCGCCGTCGACCGCCAGCCCGGGCAGCCCGGCGACCGAGGGCTCGAAGCCCGGCGTCGCGCCGGGGATGCTCTCGTCGCCGAAGACCCCGGCCAGCACGATGCGGTGCAGCTTGCCCCAGCGCCAGTCGCCCGGGGCCGTCGAACGCCCGAAGGCGCGCTCGAAGGCCGGCCCGGAGAGCCGCTCCAGCGCGTCCTGCAGCGCCTTCAGCAGCACGTAGTCGCGCCGCTGCGCGGCCTCGGGCAGCCCGGTCCAGGCGAAGAAGTCGACACCGGACAGGCCGATGCCGTCGCGCTCGACGAGGTGGCGCAGCGACTTCATCGCCTCCTGGCTGCCCGGCTGCGGCAGGCCGTACTGGGCCAGCGTGCGGTCCAGACCCAGCGCGATCGCCTGGCCGCGCCAGACGGCGTGGATCGTCGCGGCGACGCTGGCGTCGATCTCGCGCGGCGTCGGCGCGCGGCGCTGGCCGTTGAAGTCCGAGGCGTCGTAGCCGGTCTCGATGCCGGTCGGCGTGTCGAAGCCCCAGCGGCGCAGGCGCTCGGCGGCTTCGGCGACGCGCGTGTCGGCAGCCAGCGCCTGCAGCGCCGCCGGGGCGCCGGCGGCGCGGGCGCCGTCGTAGGCCCGCAGCAGCCACGGCACGAAGACCTGGGCGTCGACGAGCACGGTGTCGGCCTGGATGCTCGCCATCTCGCGCCGCGTCACCGGGCCGGCGGCGATCGCGGCCTGCAGCCGCTGGGTGATGCGGCCGGCGCGCAGCCCGAAGTCGAAGCCCGGCCCCAGGTAGTACAGCCCGCCGCCGGGGCGGCGCTGGTTCAGCGGGTCGTTGTCCAGCGTCAGCCCGGCGGGGTCGTTGTTGGCGTTGACGAAGAAGCCCTCGGGCGGGTCGACGGCCTGCGGCATCTCGGCGAACGGCAGCGTCTCGTAGCCGCTGGCGTCGGTCGGCCCGGGCGAGGCCTTCTTCAGCCATTCGTTGCCGCCCTGGCCGTTGCGCACCAGGAACGGCGGCGCGCCGGCCACGCCGCCGGCCTGCAGGTCCTCGCGCAGCGGGATCTCGCCGCTGGTGTACCAGGCCATGCGGCCGTCGACGTCGCCGACGACGAAGTTCTGCGAGCCGACGTCGAAATACTGCAGCGCGGCGCGCACGTCCTCCAGGCTGGCGGCGCGGTTCAGCAGCCGGTAGGCGTCGAGTTCGCGTGTCGCGCTGGCGCCGATCCACTGGATCGTGATGGCGCTGCCGGCCGCGGCGTCGAGCTGCACCACGGGGCCGTGGCGCGGCACCAGCAGCACCACCGGCGGCACCTGCACGCTCGGCGGCACGGTGTCCAGCGCGTCGGTGCGCGACGGGTCGAGCGCGTTGACCCGGAAGCTGACCGGGATCGGCACGATGGCTTCGTTCTGCCCCTGGTACACCGAGGCCAGGCCGCTGGCGGTGCCGGCGGCGACGATGCGCTCGGCGTAGGCGTCGGTGACGTCATAGGCGCTGGTCGTCGAGCCCCAGGCGACACGCCGGTTCTGGCCGAGCACGATCCAGGGCACGCCGGGGAAGCTGCTGCCGATCGCGTCCAGCCCGTCGGCGCTGACGAGGTGCTGGTCGTAGAGATTGGACGGCATGCCCAGCGACAGGTGCGGGTCGTTGGCCACCAGCGGCCGGCCGTCGGCCGTCAGCCGCGCGCTGACCGCCCACTCGTTGCTGCCGATCTGGTGCTGGCGCCGCGAGAGCACGCGCTCGAGCAGCGGCACGCGTTTCGTGCGCTCGAGCTGGCGCCTGAGCAGCGGCGCCAGCGTCGCCGGCACCGCCGACGGCTGCGATCCGGCCGCCGCGGCACTCCAGGGCAGCGGCCCGCCGGCGTCGGGCAGCGTCGACGCCGGGTCGAAGGGCGCGGCGCGGTAGACGTCGCCGAAGAACAGCGCCTGCGCCAGCCGCTCGTCGCCCAGCGCGGCGCGGTAGGCCAGCCAGGCGCTGGTGAGATCGGTGTCGAAGTCGAACGAGAGCTGGAACGACACCAGCTTGCCGATCGCCAGGCTGTCCACCGGCGTCCAGGGGCTGAACTTCGTCAGCCGCAGCCGCGTGTAGTCGGCCGGCAGCGGGTGCGCCGCGACCCAGGCGTTGACGCCGGCAGCATAGGCCTCCAGCCCGGCGCGCAGCTCGGGCGAGGCCGCCGTCAGCGACTTCTCGGCGGCACGGCGCAGGCCGATCGTGCGCAGCTGCACGTCCTGCGCCAGCGCCGAGGCGCCGACCAGCTCGGCCAGCGTGCCGCTGGCGGTGCGGCGCAGCGTGTCAGCCTGGAACAGCCGGTCCTCGGCGTGCAGCCAGCCCTGCATGAACAGCGCGTCGCGTTCGGTCTGCGCGCGCACGTGGGCGACGCCGTCGACGTCGCGCACGACGCTCACCGGGCCGCGCAGCCCGGCGACGGCGACGCTGCCGTCGTCGGCAGACGCCAGTGGCGAGACACACGCGAGCCAGGCGGACAGGGGCAGGACGGCGCGACGCAGCCAGGGGCGCATGGTGATCTCCTCGTGGGTGTCGTGACGGCCCGGGCCGGCCGTGGCCGCGGCAGCGTAGGCCGGGCACCGCAGCGCGTCCATGAAGGCTGTCCCGGCCCCTATCCCCCGCGGATCGGGGGACGGCGGCGCATCGCTGCGACGGGCCGGCGGCGCGCAAGCGGCGCCCGCCCGCCACCGGTGGCCGCGGCAACCAGGGCCGCGAATCCGGGTACGCTCGGTGTTCCGACCTGCCTTCGCGCCCCGATGCCTTTCAAGACGATCCGCCCCGCCCTGCTCGCGGCCGCCGTGCTGGCCGCCACCACCTTGAACGCCCACGCCGAGAGTCTGGCGTCCTCGGCCTCCAGTGCGGGGTCGGCCTCGTCGGCCAGCGTCTCGCACTCGATCGAGGGTTCCAGCGACAGCTCGAGCCGGGCCGCGGACCGTGTCGCCGGCGACTACCGCGTCGTCGACGTGGCCCAGGCCCCGGGCCGACCCGGCGAGCTGCGCCTGACGCTGCAGCGCCTGGACGACGCCGGCGCCGAACTGCGCCTGTACGTGCCCGCCGGGGCGCTGGCGCAGCCGCTGGCCACCGGCGAACGCATCCGGGCGCGTGAACGCGGCTATGGCTACGAGTTCCGCCGCGGCGACGCGCCCGAGCCCTTCTTCCTCGCGCTGCACGACGCGCCGCAGCGCGAGCTGGCGCCGCGCGCCGTCACGCTCTGATGCGCCGGGCCGCCGCCGCGGCGGCCCTGCTGGGCACGCTCGCCACGCCGGCCGCCGCCGCGCTGCCCGGCCTGTGCGCGCGGCCGGTGACGATGAGCGCGCTGCAGCAGTCGCGCCTGCTGCAGTTCGCCGGGCTCGTGCGCCAGGCGCTGCTGCGCTCGGACGCCACCGCGGCGCTGGTGGCGCGCTCGGGCACCGACCTCGGCCGATTCGGCATCCGCTACTCGCACGCCGCGCTGGCACTGCGCGAGCACCCGCTCGCGCCCTGGGCGGTGCGCCAGCTCTACTACGCCTGCGACGAGGCCCGCCCGCGGCTGTTCGACCAGGGTCTGGCCGGTTTCGTCTCGGGCACCGACGACGCCGAGCGCGGCTTCGTCTCGGTGCTGCTGCTGCCGGCCGCCGACGGCCGCGCGGTGCAGGCCGCGGCGCTGGACAACGCCCGCGCGCTGCGCCTGCTGGGCGGCACCTACAGCGCCAACGCCCACGCCTGGTCGACGCGCTACCAGAACTGCAACCAGTGGGTCGCCGAGCTGTTGGCCGACGCCTGGCAGCCGCTGGCCGCCGATGCCGAGCCGCGTGAACAGGCCCAGGCCTGGCTGCGTGCGCAGGGCTACACGCCGACGGCGGTGGCGGTGGGCTCGCACGCGCTGGTCTTCGCCGCCCAGCTCGTGCCCTACCTGCACGTGCGCGACCACCCGCTGGCCGACCTGCAGGCGCTGACGATGCACGTCAGCCTGCCGGCGTCGATCGAGGCCTTCGTGCAGGGCCGCCTGCCGGGCGCGCAGCGGCTGGAGTTCTGCCATGCCGGCGGCCGCGCCGTCGTGCGCCGCGGCGGCCCGCCGCTGCCGGCCGACTGCAGCGCCGCACCGGGCGACGAGGCGGTCTCGCTGGACGACTGAGCACCGCGCCGGCGCGCGGGCCGGCTCAGGGCAGCGGCGTCACGCCCTCGGCCGGCCGCAGCGCCGTCAGCGGCGCCACGCCTTGCACGTGGATCGACAGACCGGTCTGCTTGGCGGTCTGCTTGGCGCGCGCCGCGGCGCTGGCGACATCGGACGCGCTGCGGAACAGCGTGCCGGCCGCGACCTCGACGACGCCCATGTAGACCGAGACGAAGCCGAAAAAACGTTCGACGCCGTGGCGGTCCTCGGCGCGGATGCCGCCGGCGGCCTGCGCGTCCGCGTCGTACAGGCCGATCGCGGCGGCGTCGAAATCGGCCACCATGCGCTCGCAGCGTGCGCGCCAGTCGGCACTCTGGAACAGGATGACGAAGTCGTCGCCGCCGACGTGGCCGACGAAGTCGCGCCGCGGGTCGGCATGGGCCTGGATCGTCGCCGCCAGCAGCTTGATCATGCGGTCGCCGCACCAGTAGCCGTAGTGGTCGTTGAAGGGCTTGAACTGCGCCAGGTCGGCGTAGCAGGCGACGAAACTCGCGCCGGCGGCCTGCAGGCGCTCGATGTGCTCGCTGATCGGGCTGTTGCCGGGCAAAAAGGTCAGCGGGTTGGCGTGGCGCGCGGCCTCGATGCGGCTCTCGGTCACCTGGCGCACCAGCTGCTGACCGGTGCCCAGGCCGCGGTAGCGGCCGTTGTCGACGTAGACGAATCCTTCGCTCAGGTAGCGCTGGTCGGGCGAGGTCAGCAACTCGGCGAGCTCGTCGATGCCGGCGTTGACGTCGACCAGCGTCGGCTCGGTGTTGGCGAAGGCCAGGCAGGGTTTGCGCCCGCAGACCTCCTTGAAGTAGAGCTTGGCGTAGCGGTCCAGGCACTGCTGGCGGCCCACCAGCGCCACCGGGCGATCGCCGTCGACGAGCGCGATGGCGTGCCATTCGGGATGCGCGGTGAACATCGCGACGACCTGGTCGTTGCTGGCGTCCAGCCCGACCGGCGGCACCTCGACGATCTTGGCCTGGCTCAGCCGGCGCGGCAGCGGCGCGGTGCGTTCGGTGGGCAGCACGGCGATCTGGCGGTCACCCAGCACCGACAGCGCCTCGGGTTCGGGGGCGGCGCGCGGCGACGCCGCCGGGCGGCCGAGCAGGTAGCCCTGGGCCAGCGGACAACCCAGGTCGCGCAGCGCGCGCAGGTCTTCCTGCGTCTCGACCCCCTCGGCGACGAGCATCGTGCCGAAGGTGTCGGCGATCTGCATCAGCGCGCGCAGCGTGCGCAGCCGCTTCGGGTTCTGCGCGATGTCGCGGCTGAAGTACTTGTCGATCTTGACGACGTCGGGGTTCAGTTCGGACCACAGCCGCAGGCTGGAGCGGCCGTCGCCGAAGTCGTCGAGCACGAAGCTCATGCCGGCGCCGTGCACGCCGTCGGCGATCTCGACGAGCAGCGGGATGTCGGCGACACGTTCGTGCTCGGTGATCTCGAAGGCCACGCTCTGCGGGTTGACGCCCCAGCGCTGCACGCTGTGGGCGATGTCCTGCGCGCTGCGCCCGGCGAAGCAGCGCACCAGCGCCGAGGCGCTGATGTTGATGAACAGCCGCCCGGCCTGGCGCATCGCCGCCCAGCGCTCCAGCGCCAGCACGACGCAGGCGACCTCGAACTCCTGCAGCAACTCCTCCTGGCGCGCCTGCGCCAGCAGCGCCTCGGCGCCGTGCAGCGCGGTGCCGCGCGGCCCGCGCACCAGCGCCTCGTGGGCGTGGATGCGGCCGTCGGCCAGCGAGACGATGGGCTGGAAGTGGATCTCCAGCGCCCGTTCCAGCATCAGGCGCGCCAGGGGCCGGGAGGTGTCGCCGAGATCGAATTTCATCGGGTCGGATACCGGTTTGGAGTGGCCATGGAACAGCGGCAGCGCGCTCATTCGACGTCTCCCTGGCTGCCCGCGCCGGTGCGAAAGCGCGCCACCGTCGCGACCAGCTCGCGGGCCTGGCGCTCGAGCTCGGCGGTGGCCGCGGCGGTCTGCTCGACCAGCGCGCCGTTGTGCTGCGTCGCGCTGTCCAGCGCCTGCAGCGCGGCGACCACCTGGCGCACCTCGTGGCCCTGGCGTGCCGCGCCTTCGGCGATCGTCGCCACCAGCGCCCGCGCCTCGCCGGCCTCGCCGACGATGGCCTGCATGTGCTCCCCCGCACGGCGCACGACGGCGCTGCCGGCGCGCACGCCGTCGACGTTCTCGCCGATCAGGCCCTGGATCTCGCGCGCCGCGTCGGCCGAGCGCCGCGCCAGCAGGCGCACCTCGGCGGCGACGACGGCGAAGCCGCGCCCCTGCTCGCCGGCACGCGCCGCCTCGACGGCGGCGTTGAGCGCCAGCAGGTTGGTCTGGAAGGCGATGCCGTCGATCGTGTCGACGATGGCCGCGATGCGCCCGGCCGAGGCGTCGACGCGCGCCATCGTGCGCACCGCCTCGTCCATCGTCTGCTGGCTGACGCGCGCGGCCTGGACATAAGCGTCGGCCGCCACGGCGGCGCGGCCCGAGCGCTGCTCGCCGTCGGCGGCGTCGCGGCCGATGCGCTCCAGCGCGGCATGCGTGTGCTGCAGGCCGGCGGCGGCCTGCCCGCTGCGCGTGGACAGATCGCCGGCTCCGGCGGCGATCTCGCGGCCGGCACGGGCCACCGTCTCGGCGGCGGTGCGCACCTGCTCGACGACCGCGCGCAGCGACTCTCGCGCCGCGGCGGCGCTGCGCTGCAACTCGGCGGCCTCGTCGCGGCCGGCCGGCAGCGGCGCCGGGCGCAGGTCGCCCTGCGCGATGCGGCCGAGTTCCTGGCCGACGGCGGCGAAACCCGACTCCAGAGAACGTGCGAAGCAGACGAAGAGATAGGCGGCGAGCAGCAACGCGCCGCCCAGCAGCGCGGCATGCAGCGCGCTGCGGCGCGCCAGCTCGGCACGGCGCTCGGCCAGCCGGGCATCGACCGCCGGCAGCGCCGAGGCCGCCTGCTGCCACAGCGTGTGCAGCGCGGCGCGGCCCTGGGCATAGACCTCGTCGGGCGTGAAGGCGTCGCGCACCAGCGCCGAGACGTCCGCAGCTTGCACGAATGCGGCGGCCGGCGAGGCGGCCTGGCCTGCGTCGGCCAGCGCCGCCGTCGCCCGCGCCTGCCAGGCAGCCTGGCGCTGGTACTGCGCCGGCTCGTCGAGCGCACCGCGCACCACGCCGTGCACCGCCCAGCCCCACAGCGAGGCGCTGTCGGCCGCGGCGCGCGGCAACGCCACCAGCGCCCGGCGCACCGGGTCGGCGACCTCGGGGTCGGCGTCGTGCGCCAGCTCGCCCTGGCCCAGCAGCGCCGGGATCAGCGCCGCGGCCTCGG
>NZ_AEWG01000101.1 GCF_000190375.1 Rubrivivax benzoatilyticus JA2 = ATCC BAA-35 | reverse complement strand
GGTTGAAACAGGTCCGCTCGGTCGGGCTGGCGCTGGAGATCGAGTCGCTGGCCGCTCCCGCGGTCAGCGTGGTTGAAACGCGTTCAACCTCGGCCCGGCGCGCTGCGCGCGTGTCGCTGGCCGCTCCCGCGGTCAGCGTGGGTTGAAACAGGGCCAGATCGCGCCAGCACCACACCGGGTTGTGTCGCTGGCCGCTCCCGCGGTCAGCGTGGGTTGAAACATGCCGCCGGGTGCCACCACGCCGATGCGTGCCGGTCGCTGGCCGCTCCCGCGGTCAGCGTGGGTTGAAACACCGAGGCCAAGGCGCGCGAGGAAGTCGGCATGAGTCGCTGGCCGCTCCCGCGGTCAGCGTGGGTTGAAACGTCGCAGGGGAAGTCGATGGCTGAAGTCGTGCGGTCGCTGGCCGCTCCCGCGGTCAGCGTGGGTTGAAACTCGTCGCTGATGCGATCCTTGTGCAGCAGGTACCGTCGCTGGCCGCTCCCGCGGTCAGCGTGGGTTGAAACTCGGCGAGCGTCTCGCTGTTGAGCTTGATGAGGTGTCGCTGGCCGCTCCCGCGGTCAGCGTGGGTTGAAACCGCCGGCTCACGTCCGGCGAGCAGCCGGCGCAGCGTCGCTGGCCGCTCCCGCGGTCAGCGTGGGTTGAAACTGCGGGTGGACGAGCAGCGGGCAGTTGAAGAGCGTCGCTGGCCGCTCCCGCGGTCAGCGTGGGTTGAAACTGGAGCCGTCGGGCATGAAGTACCCGCACCTCGCGGTCGCTGGCCGCTCCGGCGGTCAGCGTGGGTTGAAACCGTACTTGCGCCGGTTGTCCGTGCGGAAGCCCGTGGTCGCTGGCCGCTCCGGCGGTCAGCGTGGGTTGAAACCTTCGATCTGTCGTTGATAGCCCGCGTGAGCGAAGGTCGCTGGCCGCTCCGGCGGTCAGCGTGGGTTGAAACTACACAGCGACGCTGGCCACGGCCGCCGCCAAACGTCGCTGGCCGCTCCGGCGGTCAGCGTGGGTTGAAACGCGGTCCCGGCCGGCCTGTAGCCCTACTGCCCAGCAGTCGCTGGCCGCTCCGGCGGTCAGCGTGGGTTGAAACAGCCCGCGGGTGAAGGAGGCGCTGGCCTACCCGGGTCGCTGGCCGCTCCGGCGGTCAGCGTGGGTTGAAACAGATCACGGAGCCAGGTGATGCCGAGCCGGTCCAGTCGCTGGCCGCTCCGGCGGTCAGCGTGGGTTGAAACCACTCCATCTCCAGCGGCTCGAGGCCCTGGTCGGGTCGCTGGCCGCTCCGGCGGTCAGCGTGGGTTGAAACTTCGTCGAGGTCGCCGGTACCTTCGTGCAGATGGAGTCGCTGGCCGCTCCGGCGGTCAGCGTGGGTTGAAACGACATCGGCCTGATCGGGCGCGTGCCGGAGATGCCGTCGCTGGCCGCTCCGGCGGTCAGCGTGGGTTGAAACGATGCAGCGGTGCGGGCCGTGCGCGGCATCTGGGGTCGCTGGCCGCCCCGGCGGTCAGCGTGGGTTGATACACGCACTGGGGGAGCTGACCTACATTTCGGCACCTCAAAGGCCGCCTCCGCCGAGACGGCGGCGAGCCTTGTCGCTGCGGGCGGACCCGATGGCATCCGTGGGGCGCTGCGTCTGCTGGAGGCCTGGGTGGCCGCACGCCTCGACGGGACTGGTGCACTCGACCTGCATGGCAGCCGCACCGCGCTGGCCGCGCGGGGGCGCGCATTGGTGGCCTGTCTCGCCATGCAACACCAGCTCTGCTCAGCCGCCTCGGTCGCGCGCTACTTCCACCGCGCCAAGTCGACGCTGAGCGAGCAGATGACGGCATGCCGCGCTCGCGCGCTGGACCGCACCATCCTCCAGACCCCGGCCCAGCGCATCGTCGACGAAGCCGCGGCCCTGACGCGGCGAACCCGTTGATCCGTCCGCGCTTCGCCTCCCCGCTCCTAGAATCCCCCCACCTCGCGCAGCACGAGCCCCCGGGCGATCAGACCGGTTGCGTTTCGGACGTTGCAGGCCAAGGGGCGCGAGGTGCCTCGCGCGGGCGGTGGTGGCGTTGCCTACTGCAGCTTGTGCCCCGCCAGCCGCTTCGGGTCGGGGATGCGGATCTCGCGCTTGTCGATGACGATCAGCCCGGCGGCTTCCAGCTCGTGCAGCACGCGCGAGAAGTACTCGGGTGTCAGCGACAGCCGCGACGCGATCGTCGCCTTGCTGACCGGCAGGCTCACGCGCAGGTCGCGGCGCTGGGCCTGGGCGGCCGGCGTCACGCCGGCGTCGGCCAGCGAGAACGCGGCGGCGTCCTCGGCCTCCTCGGGCAGGGCGCGCAACAGGTAGCCGATGACGCGCTGCATGCCGCTGTGCAGCGAATACGCCTGCACGTCGTGCACCAGCCCGTGCAGCCGGCGCGAGATGCCGGCCAGCATGCGCAGCGCGAAGCGCGAGTCGCGCTCGATCTCGGCCAGCACCGCGGCCTTGCCGACGCTCAGCACCAGCGTGTCGCCCAGCGCCTGCGCGTTGATGATGTAGGGCTTGCCGGTGAACATCAGCGCCTCGGCGAAGGTGTTGCCCGGGCCGACCAGCTCGATGACCTTCTCCTGCCCGGCCGGCGAGATGGCGAACAGCTTGACCTGCCCCATCACCGTGACGTGCAGCTCCTCGCAGGGCTCGCCGACACGGAACACCGTGTCACCGCGCGAGTAGCGCCGCAGCCGGCAGCCTTCGGCCAGGCGCTGCAGCTCCTCGGGGCTCATCTCCTGGAAGAGCGGCAGCACCGCCAGGTAGCGCGGGATGTCGAAGCTCCTCGTCTCCATTCGTTCTCCTGTCGCCGGCCCGCGTGCCGGGCTCGGCGCCGAGGATGCCGCGATTTGCCCTGCGGGCCTAGTCTTGATGGGTGTCAATTCTCGCAGTCGCGTGCTGCGTGCTCAACCGCGGGTCATGCGCGCGTAGACGGTGGCCAGGCGCTGCACCAGGTCCTGCGGCCGGTGCACCAGCGCCCAGCCGTGCTGGCCGAAGAGCATCGGCAGGTAGTCGTGCGCGCTCTCGTCGATGGTGACGCAGAACGGCTGCAGCCCGGCGTCGCGTGCGGCCTGCACGGCGTGGCGCGTGTCTTCCAGGCCGTAGCGGCCTTCGTAGACGTCGAGGTCGTTGGGTTTGCCGTCGGTCAGGATCAGCAGCAGCCGCTGGCGCTCGGGGCGCGCGGCCAGGCGTTGTGTCGCCAGGCGCAGCGCGGCGCCCATGCGTGTGTAGTAGCCGGGCTTGATGGCGCCGAGGCGCGCGCGCACGTCGCCGTTCCAGGGTTCGTCGAAGCCTTTCAGGTGCTGGATGCGCACGTTCTGCCGCCGCACCGACGAGAAGCCCAGCATCTCGAAGGCGTCGCCGCCGGCGGCCAGGGCCTCGCCGAAGACCCACATCGCGTCGCGGATGACGTCGACGATGCGTGCGTCGCCGCCGGCCCAGGCGTCGGTGGACAGCGACAGGTCGGCCAGCAGCAGCGTCGCCAGGCTGCGCTCGCCACGCACGCGGCGCTGCCAGACGGCGGGCTGCTCGTCGACGCGGCCGGCGTCGGCCAACACGCGGTGGCGCAGCCAGGCGTCGAGGTCGAGCTCGTCGCCGTCGGCCTGGGCGCGTGCGCGCAGCGGCGCCGCACGCAGCACCTCCATGCGGCGGCGCACGCGCCGCGCCACGGCACGCAGCGCCGGCGGCGGCTGCCAGGGCGGCGGCGCGGCGGCCACCAGCACCTGCGCGGCGCAGTGTTCGGGGATCAGCGTCTGCTGGCGCCAGTCCCATTCGGGCAGGCGCAGGCCGGGGCCCAGCGGGCGGTCGTCGGCGGCGGCGCTGGGCAGGTCGAGGTCGAAACGCACGCGCGACGCGGCGCGGCTGCCGTCGGGCGCGATGGCCAGCGTGTCCATGTCGTCGGCGGCGGCCAGCGCGTTGCCGTCGTCGTCATCGTCGCTGGCGCGGTCGACACGCACGAACTCGCCCCAGGACAGGATCGATTCGGCGCGGAAGAACATCATCAGCGGCGCCGTGCCGCGTTCGTCCTGCACACGTTCGGCGTGGCGGCGGCGGTCGCTGGTGGTCGGTTTGGCGCGGCTGGCCTCGTTGGCGCCGGTGTCGGCCGGGTCCTGGCGTGCGGTGGCCGCGGCGGCTTCGGCGGCGTCCAGCCACAGCCAGACCGGCGCGGCGTCGGCGGGTTTCAGCCCGGCGGGCAGGGTGACCGGCTCGCCGCGCAGCGCCTGCTGCACGGTGCGCTCGGCGGCCGCGGCGACGCCACGCAACGTGGCGGGCGCCGGCCGCAGCGCCAGCTGCGCGGCCACCAGCGCGGCGTGGGTGTCGTGCATGCCGGGGAACTGCACCAGCGCGGCGGCCGTGGCGTGCAGGTTGTCGGCCAGCCAGTCGCCGGTCGGCGTGTAGTGCGCGGCGAGCGCCGCCAGCCACAGGTACAGGCGGCGGTTGAGCGCGGCGTCGGCGAAGACCGCGACCTCGGGTGGCAGCGACAGCGCCTCGGCGTCCAGCCGCGCGGTGGCGGCGTGCGTGCCGCTGCCGGCCACACGCTGCAGCCAGCCGCGCGGGCCGCCGGCGCGTGTGGCGGTGGCGGACGCGAAGCGCAGCCCCGGCGCGCCGCCGCCGGCGCGGAACATCAGCGTGATCGTGCGCTGCACCTCGGGCAGCGTGACGGCGGCGTCGGCGTGGCGGCGGTCGGCCACGCGGCTGATGAAACGGTGCCAGTGCTGGCCGACCCACTCTTCCATCTCAGAACTCCTCGGCGCGGTGTTCCCGCGCCTGCGCGAGGGCGGCTGTGTGGCTGCGGCCCTCACCCCAGCCCTCTCCCGCGAGCGGGAGAGGGGGCAGTGCGGGGCCGGGCTCGAGCTCGCTCAGCCGCACGCGGGACAGTGCCAGCGCGGGGTCTGGCTCGAGTTCCCTCTCCCGCTCGCGGGAGAGGGGCAGGGTGAGGGTGGTGGAGAGACCGCGGCCTTCGCCCCGGGCCCGCAGTTCGCCCTTTCGCTGGTGCAGCGTCTCGCGCAGCGCGTCGGCGCCGGTGCGCCATTCGAGCAGCGGCGCGCGCGCCTGGGCGCCTTGCGACTGCCCGCACTGGTCCAGGCAGCGCCCGCACTGCACGCAGGAGAACATGCGGCGCTTGATGTCGCGCGGCTTCAGCCGCATCGGGCAGACGCTGTCGCAGGCGCTGCCGCCGGGCGCGGCGGCGGTGCTGCAGTTGCGGCAGTCGCGGGCACGGGCGCGGTCGTAGGCGACGACCATCGCGCGCGGGTTGGCCATCCAGGCCAGGCTCTGGAACAGCCCGACGGCGCAGCCGAAGCGGCAGAACAGGTGGCGCGCGAAGACGAACTCGGCGGTGAACAGCAGCGTCGCGACGGCCAGGAAACGCGCCTGGTTGGGCGTGGACTCGCCGGCCAGCAGCCGGCCCCAGACCTCGGCCGGCGGCAGCAAATAGCTCAGCAGCGTCACCGCCCAGAGGAACCCGAGGCCGGCGGCCAGCAGCACGAACGGCGGCCACCAGCGCCCCTCGCCCCGCGCCGTGGGGGCGGCCGCGTCCCAGAGGCTGGCGCGGCCGAGCGCGCGGCGCATCAGCCGGTCCAGCGTCTCGACGACGCTGAAGTGCGGGCACAGCCAGCCGCAGTACAGCCGGCCCCAGCGCCAGGCGACATGGAGAAAACCGACGGCCAGCACGATGGCCGGCACGAAGGCGCGCAGCAGGATGGCCAGCGCAACCTCGGTGGCGCCGATGCGCCCGGCGGTGAAGTCGGCGATGCCCAGCGTCCAGGGCCGGCCCAGCAGCCAGAGCTGGGCCTCGTGCAGGTCGAAACGCAGCAGGTCCAGCGCCGGTGCGCTGACGAACAGCGCCAGGAAGGCGGCCTGGAAGAGCCGGCGGCGGCGTTGCAGGGCGGCGGACACGGGGCGGGGGCAATGGAGGCGGCCGCGGGCCTCAGGTGCCGAGCACCGCGCCGACGACCTCGTCGAGCGCGGCGGCGGTGTCGGCGTCGTCGGTCAGCGCGTCGACGATCGCCGCGCGGCAGGCGGCGCGCAGCGGCACGCCGCCGGCGGCCAGGCGCGCGGCCATCACCAGCAGCCGGGTGCTGGCCGTTTCCTCGAGGTCGTGTTCGGTCAGGCGGCGCAGCGCCTGCGCCAGGCGCACCAGGCGCGCGGCGAGGTCCGGCGCGACGCCGGACTCCATCTCGACGATGCGTGTCTCCAGCCCCGGCTCGGGGTAGCCCAGCGTCAGCGCGACGAAACGCTGGCGGGTGCTGGGCTTCAGGCTCTTCAGCAGGTTCTGGTAGCCCGGGTTGTACGAGACGACGAGCATGAAACCCGCCGGCGCGGCCAGCAGCTCGCCGGTGCGTTCGATCGGCAGCACGCGGCGGTCGTCGGCCAGCGGGTGCAGCACGACGGTGGTGTCCTTGCGCGCCTCGACGACCTCGTCGAGGTAGCAGATCGCGCCCTGGCGCACGGCGCGTGTCAGCGGGCCGTCGGCCCAGACCGTGCCCTGCGCGCCGATCAGGTGGCGGCCCACCAGGTCGGCCGCCGACAGGTCGTCATGGCAGCTGACGGTGACGAGCGGGCGGCCCAGGCGGGCCGCCATGTGCTCGACGAAACGGGTCTTGCCGCAGCCGGTGGGGCCCTTCAGCAGCAGCGGCAGCCGCTGCCGCCAGGCCTGCTCGAACAGCGCCGCCTCGCCCGCCTGTTCGGCGTAGAAAGGCAGCGCGGCCCCGCCGGTGCGGCCGGCGTCGGGCTGGAAGAGCTCCAGCCCGAGGGCGCCGCGTTCGCTCATGTCCATGGCAGCGGCTCCTTGCGCTCAGGCTTGCGCCAGCTTGGCCGACGTCACCGTGTCCGTCTTCACCGGCTCGCCGCCGACGAAGAAGCTGGCGAAGTAGGTGAACTGGCCGAGCAGGAAGGTCACGCCGCCGGCGATGCGCACCCAGTAGAAGAAGCGCAGCTGGTCCTGGGTGGACATGAAGCTCATCGCGCCTTCGGTCGGCAAACGCTGCAGCCAGACCTGCAGGATGCCGGCGCCGGTCAGCGCCAGCACCATCACGCCCATGCCGATCGACATGATCCAGAAGCTCCACATCTCGACGGCCTGGGCGCGCTGGCTGTTGGCGATGCGCCCGCGCAGCGTCGGCATCGCGTAGCTGATCAGCGTGATGACCACCAGCACGTAGGCGCCGTAGAAGGCCAGGTGGCCGTGGGCGGCGGTGACCTGCGAGCCGTGGGTGTAGTAGTTCACCGGGCTCAACGTGTGGATGAAGCCCCAGAGGCCGGCGCCCAGGAAGCCCATCACCGCGGTGCCCAGCGCCCACAGCACGGCGGCCTGGTTCGGGTGTTCGCGGCGGCGGCGCTGCACCATGTTGAACGCGAAGACCGTCATCATGAAGAACGGGATCGGTTCCATCGCGCTGAAGATGCTGCCGATCCACTGCCAGTAACCCGGCAGGCCGATGAAGTAGAAGTGGTGGCCGGTGCCCAGGATGCCGGTCATCAGCGCGAAGGCGATGATCACGTACAGCCACTTGTCGATGACCTCGCGGTCGACGCCGGTGGTCTTGACCAGCACGTAGGCCAGCAGCGCGCCGAGGATCAGCTCCCACACGCCCTCGACCCACAGGTGCACGACGAACCACCAGTACATCTTGTCGCGCACCAGGTTGTGCGGGTTCACGAAGCTGAACAGGAAGAAGATCGCCAGGCCCCACAGCCCCATCAGCAGCACCACCGAGACGCTGGTCTTGCGGCCCTTGAGCACCGTCATGCTGACGTTGAGCAGGAAGCCGAGCGCGACGACGACGATGCCGATCTTGGTCGGCAGCGGCTGCTCCAGGAACTCGCGGCCCATGGTCTGCAGCAGGTCGTTGCCGGTCAGCTCGGCGAGCTTGGCGTAGGGCAGCGTCAGGTAGCCGACGATGGTCAGCACGCCGGCGGCGAGGAAGATCCAGAACAGCGCCTTCGCCAGCTTCGGGCTCCAGAGCTCGGTCTCCGACTCCTCGGGCACGATGTAGTAGGCCGCGCCCATGAAGCCGAACAGCAGCCACACGATCAGCAGGTTCGTGTGCACCATGCGGGCGACGTTGAACGGGATGTACGGGAACAGGAAGTCGCCGATGACGTACTGCAGCCCGAGGCTGATGCCGAAGACGATCTGGCCGGCGAACAGCAGCATCGCCGCGATGAAGTACGGCTTGGCCACCGCCTGCGAGCGGTACTTGAGGACTTGTTGGGTATTCATGGAAGGTGCTCCGGCGCTCAGCCTTCGATGTTGGGAGGCCACTTCTCGGTGTTGATCTCGCCGGTCCACTTCAGGAACTGCACGAGGTCGTCGAGTTGCTGCTCGGTGAGGTCGAACTGCGGCATCTGCCGGCGGCCCGGGATGTGCGTCGGCTGGGCCTGGATCCAGGCCTTGATGAACTCGCCGCCGCGGCGCTGGTAGACGTTGCCCAGCTCGGGCGCGAAATACGCGCCTTCGCCCAGCAGCGTGTGGCAGCCGATGCAGTTGCGGGTCTCCCAGATCTTCTTGCCGGCAATGACCTGAGGCGTGATCGCGCTGGCGTTGGAGCGTTGCGGGATGCGCCGCTCGGTGTGGAAGACGAGTGCGGCGAACAGCAGTGCGAAGAACACTGTGCCGCCGTAGAACATGTTGCGGGCCATCTGCTTGGTGAACCCGCCCCGGACTTGGCTCATGGAAAGCGCCTCCTTGACTTCGGTGCGCTTATCCTCCTGATTCGCTCGGGTACTTTCCTTGAACCCGTTCAAGGATTCGAGAGGAGGGGCCGGGCGAGCATCCGGCCATGGCCCGCGAACGGCGGGCCGCCCCGTTCCGACGCCGAGAGAGCCCGACGATGAGCCCTGCCGACAAGGTCCCGCACGCGGTGACCGACCTGATCGCCCACATCCTGCTGCGCTTCCACGAGACGCACCGCGCCGAGGTCCCGGTGCTGGTGGCGCAGGCGCGTGCGCTGGCCGCCGCCGGCGTGCTGCCCGAACTCGCCGAGCACCTGGAGCACATGGGCGCAGCCCTCGAGGAGCACATGTTCAAGGAGGAGATGCGGCTGTTCCCGATGATGGAGCAGGGCGGCGGCACGCTGCTGGACCTGCTGCTCGACGACCTGGAGCGCGAGCACCGCGCGCACGAGGTCTCGATCGAACGGCTGCAGGCGCTGCTGGCGCGCCTGCCGGCCACGCCCGAGGCCGCGCTGCTGGCCGCCGGCTGCCGCAAGCTGATCGACGACCTGCAGCAGCACGTGGCCGCCGAGGACGAGGACCTGTTCCTGCGCTTCGGCCCGCGGCGCACGACGGCGGTGGGGCGCGTCGTGCAGCCCTGATCGTCCCGGCGCAGACATGAAAAAGGCGCCCCGCGGGGCGCCTTCGTCTGCGGTGGCCGCCTCAGCGGCCCAGCATCGCCATCGGGTCGCCGGGCAGGCGCGCGTGGCTGCGCAGGTCGGCCAGTTCGGCGGCCGACAGGCGCTCGGCGCCTTGCGGGACCTCGGGGCGGTGCAGCGCGAGTTCACGCAGGCGCGTGGCCAGCGTCAGCGCGAAGGCGCGGGCGAAGACCTCGTCGCCGTCGCAGGCCTCGAACAGCGACTCCAGCGGCAACGCCAGCAGCTCGATCGGCTCGCGGATCACCGCGGCCTCGGCCCAGCCGCCCGGCAGGTCGAGCGCGCCGGTGACGTCGAACCATTCGCCGGGGCCGATCAGCCGGCGCTCGATGAAGCCGCCGTCGGCTCCCAGGCGGCCCAGGCTGGCGCAGCCGTGGCGCACCAGCCACCACGACGGCTCGGGCCGGCGCGGCGAACCCAGCGTGAACCGCCCGGCCGGGCAACAGATCATGCGCGAGGCGTCGCTGAGCCTGACGAGCGTCGAGTCGGGCACGGTCAGCGGCGCGAAGGCGATGCGCAGCAGGGCAACGTCGTCCTCGAAAGTGCCCGTGACGAAACTCGCGTGCGCGGGCTGCGACGCCGAATCAGCGTCCGGACCTGTCGTCTCGGTCGAACACGTCATCATGTTGGTCTCCTGCATCGTGAAAAGCCGCACCGGGTGGTGGCGTCTGCTGACTCTGGCGATGCCGGGCCCGCATGGATTTGTTCCAGCACAACCCGCAGCCAACCAAGCACCCGGGCTATCCCCTGAATGGTGTTTTTTGCGATTTGGACCAGTTTACCCCCACCGGCGGCGGGGTGGGCGGGAAGCCGTGTGCGGTGGTCCGGCCGCCTCGTCTCGCGGCTTCAGGCGGTGTTGCCGGCGGCCCCGCCGGCCTGCAGCCCGGCGATGAACAGCCGGGCCGAGCGCTCGACCAGGCGCTGCGGATCGGGCGCGGTGTCGACCTCCGGATCGACCTCGAGCCGGCCGTCGACGAGCAGCTGCGCCAGCCCGTGCGCGAAGCCCCAGGCGGCCATCGCCTCGTTGGTGGCCGGTGCCGGCACGCCCAGCGCGACGAGCGCCTGGCGCAGCGTGCCGAGCACGCGGTGGCCGGCCTCGGCGAGCACCGGGTGGTCGGCCTTGCGCACCTCGGGCCCGAGCATCAGGCGGTAGATCGCCGGCTGGGCGACGGCGAAGTCGACGTAGGCGCGTGCCATCGCGACGAAACGCGCCGCCGGGTCGGCCGGCTCCGGCAGCGCGGCGAAGACCGCGCGCAGGCGGTCGAAGCCGCCGGCGGCGATGTCGGCCAGCAGCGCCTCGCGGCTGGCGTAGTGGCGATAGGGCGCGGCGTGCGACACGCCGACGGCACGCGCCACCTCGCGCAGGCTGACCTCGGCGGCGCCGCGCTCGACGAGCACACGCTCGGCCGCCTCGCGCAGTGCGGCGCGCAGGTCGCCATGGTGGTACGCCCGGCGGGGCGGCTCGTCGACAGGGGCGGCGCGGCGGTCCATCGGCTCAGTATATGCCCATGTTGACAGCGTAAACATCGGTCGATAAGGTCGGTGGCCGGGGTGGTGCCGCGCCGGCGCCGCCATGCCGAGCCCGCCCGAATGTCCCGCCGCCGAACCCAGGAGTCGCGCATGAGCGTCACCTCGCCCGTCCTGCCGCCGTCCACGCCCGCCGAGGAGCTGCCGCCGCTGCTGGAGCGCCTGCGCCGCGCCCACCGCGCCGACATGCTGCCCACGCGCGCGCAGCGGCTGGAGCGCCTGCGGCGGCTGGAGCAGCTGCTCGACCGCCACGCCGAGGCCTTTGCCGCGGCCATCGGCGACGACTTCGGCAACCGCTCGCCGGTGGAGATCCGCATCACCGAAACGATGCTGCTGAAGGCCGCGATCCGCCAGGCCCGCGGCCACCTCGGCCGCTGGATGAAGCCGCGGCGCGTGCCGACCTCGCCGGCCTTCTGGCCCGGGCGCTCGTGGCTGCTGCCGCAGCCGCTGGGCGTGGTCGGCATCGTCAGCCCCTGGAACTACCCGCTGCAGCTGGCGCTGGGGCCGCTGGTCGGCGCGCTGGCGGCGGGCAACCGGGCGATGATCAAGCCGTCGGAGCTGACGCCGCGTTTCTCGGCCGCGCTGCAGGCGGCGGTGGCCGAGCACTTCGCGCCCGACGAGGTGACGGTGGTCACCGGCGACGCTGCGACCGGACGCGCCTTCGTCGCGCTGCCGTTCGACCACCTCGTCTTCACCGGCTCGACGGCCGTCGGCCGCGAGGTCGCGCAGGCCGCGGCGAAGAACCTGACGCCGGTGACGCTGGAGCTGGGCGGCAAGTCGCCGGCCATCGTCGACGCCTCGGCCCGGCTCGCGAAGGCGGCCGAGCGCATCGCCTTCGGCAAGCTGGTCAACGCCGGGCAGACCTGCATCGCGCCCGACTACGTGCTGGTGCCGCGCGCGCAGCGCGAGCGCTTCGTCGCCGCGCTGCGTTCGGCGATGGGCCGGCTCTACCCCAGCTTCCGCGCCAACCCCGACTACACCAGCATCGTCAGCGAACGCCATTTCCGCCGCCTGCGCGAGCTGGTGGACGACGCCCGCGAGCGCGGCGCGACGGTGATCGAGCTGGAGGCGCCGGGCGAAGGCATCGGCCGTGCCAGCCGCCAGCTGCCGCCGACGCTGCTGCTCGACGTCGAGCCGGCGATGCGCGTGATGCAGGAGGAGATCTTCGGCCCGGTGCTGCCGATCGTCGGCTACGACACGCTGGACGACGCCATCGCCTACGTCAACGACCGCGACCGGCCGCTGGCGCTGTACTGGTTCGGCAGCGACGCCGCGGCGCGGCGCAAGGTGCTGGCGCAGACGATCTCCGGCGGCGTGTCGCTCAACGAGACGCTGCTGCACGTCGCCCAGGAGGGGCTGCCGTTCGGCGGTGTCGGCGCCTCGGGCATGGGCGCGTACCACGGCGAGGCGGGCTTCCGCCAGTTCAGCAAGGACAAGCCGGTGTTCGAGCAGTCGGCGCTGGCGGCCACCGGGCTGATCGCGCCGCCGTACAAGCCGTCGATCGGCCGGCTGCTCGACTGGATCGGCCGCATCGCCTGAAAACGCCGAGCCCGGCGCGCGGCCGGGCTCGTGTCGCGGAGCGCGCCGCGCGTCAGGCGGCGACGGCCATCGGCGTGAACGGGTCGACCTCGTCCATCGACAGCTTGCAGGCGCGGCCGATCAGTGTCGCGGCGGCGGCGTAGTAGCCGGTGGCGGCCTTGGCCGCGAGCTGCTCGCAGTGCGCCGGCACCCAGGCCATCAGGTGGCGCGACAGGAAGCGCAGCTGCTGGGCGCGGCAGCGCTGGGCCGCGGCGTCGTCGCCCGCGGCCAGGGCCTCGCCTTCCTGGCGGCAGAGGTGGGCGACGAATTGCAGCTCGTTGCCGAGGTGGTCGGGCGCGCCGAGCAGCGCCATCGGCTCGAAACCGGCCTCGCGGTACGAGCGCAGCACGTCGAGCACGCGGTCACCGCCGGGTGCCACGCCCAGCGCCGCCGACTCGCACGGGGCGGTCAGCGTCTCGCCGTGCATCACCATCGACAGCAGCCGCGTGCGGTCGACGGCCAGCACCGTGGCGCCTCCGGGGTGGCGGCGCGACTTGCGCAACGCGGCCAGCAGCGCACCGAGCTGCGGCGCCAGCGGGCGCGAGCCGTCGGCGGCGCCGAGCGCGGCCTCCAGCTCGTCCAGCCATTGCGGCGTCGGCCGCTCGATCACCACCCTGGCCAGCAGGCCCCACAGGGCCGCCCGCTTGCGGGCCTCGTCTCCGTCTCGTCTCGTGGTCTCGCTCATGTCGCTCTCGCCGTGGCGTGATGTGGGGTGCACGTCGCGGTTGGGTCCGCGTGGATGCCGGCCTGACCCCAGAACTGCAGCGGCCGCACCACCCCGAATGATGGGTGCCCGGTGCGGTATCCGTGGGATATCCGATCCCTAGCAAACAGGGGGGGTCGACAGCACCGGCGGATGGCCGGGGGCGGCGTCCCAGCGCATCCGCAGGTCGGCACACGACGCGGTGGCGGCCACGCGGCGGGCGTTCGGCTCGTCGGTCTGTTCGACCCAGGCCGCCGCGTCCGCGGCGCTGCGGCCGTGCCGGCGGTGGCGCGCGGCCAGGCGCTCGCGGCGCAGCGTGTCGTCGACCTCGACGTACCAGACCTCGTCGAGCAGCGGCCGCACGCCGGCCCAGGGCCCGTCGAGCAGCAGGTAGTTGCCCTCGGTGATGACCAGCGGCAGCTGTGGTGGCACGGCGATCGCGCCGGCCACCGGCTCGCCCAGGTCGCGCCGGTACTCGGGCGCCCAGATGGTGTCTTCGGCGGCGCGCAGCCGTGCCAGCAGCGCGACGTAGCCAGCGGCGTCGAAGGTGTCGGGTGCGCCCTTGCGGCCGCGCCGTCCCAGGCGGTCGAGCTCGGCGTTGGCGAGGTGGAAGCCGTCCATCGGCACGACCACGGCGGCCGGCGCGAGTGCGGCCGCCAGCGCCGCGGCCAGCGTCGACTTGCCGGCGCCCGGCGGCCCGGCGATGCCCAGCAGCCGGCGGCCGCCGGCACGGGCCAGCGCCGCGGCGCGCTCGGTCCAGGTGTCGGGGACGGCGGGGTGCACCACGGCGCGAGCTTAGCCGGCGCGCATGCTGTAGCCGTTCTCGCACTCGGCGGTGACGGTGAAGCCCAGGCGCTCGTAGAGGCTGCGCGCCGGGTTGCTCTTGAGCACCGAGAGGCTGACGCGTGCGCCCTGGTCCCGGGCCTCGGCCAGCACCTCGGCGATCAACCGGCTGCCGATGCCGGCGCGGCGATACGCGGGCAGCAGCTGCACCTGCTGGATCGCCCAGTCGCGGCTGCCGCGGTGCACACGCAGCAGGCCGACGGGCTGGCCGTCGAGCAGCACGACGGCCGCGCCGGCGAGCTGGGTGCGCAGCGAGGCCAGCGCCTCGCCTTCGAGCTGGGCGGCGCCCGGCCCGTGATGCAGCACCGCGATCCACGGCAGGTCCCGCTCGGTGGCGGCGCGGGTGGCGAGGATCGGCAGGCGGTCTGGCATGGCCGGGTGATTCTGGAGTGCCGGTCTCATCCGTCCAGTTGTGGAGACCGCGTAGGCTGCCGCCGGCTGTCCGCTGCGTGACATCCTCGCTGCCCGGCCTTGCGGCGGCGGGCTTACAGTGGCCGCATGGCCACCCGTCACACGCATCGCGGCCGCCCGCGGCTGCTGCACTCGGCGCTGGAGGCGCGTGTCTTCGCCGAACTGGCGGTGCTGCCGTGGACGCTGCCGGCGCTGTCGCTGGCCGCGCCGCGCGGCGACGGCCATCCGGTGCTGCTGCTGCCGGGCTTCATGGGCAGCGAGCTGTCGCTGATCGGCCTGGAGCGTTTCCTGCGCCGCCGCGGTTATGCCGTCGAGACCTGGGGCCTGGGCCGCAACGTCGGCTTCAACCCGCGCCACGCGACCGCGCTGGAGCAGAAGATCCGCCACATGGCGCACCGCGCCGGGCGGCCGGTCAGCCTGGTCGGCTGGAGCCTGGGCGGCGTGTTCTCGGTCTACGGCGCGCACCAGGCGCCGGAGTGCGTGCGCCAGGTCGTCACGCTGGGCAGCCCGGTCAGCGTCGACCCCGAGGGCAGCGCGTCGCCGCCGCTGGTCAAGGCGATGTACCGGCTGATCGCCCATCCGCACGGGCCGTCGGCGCACACGATGCAGCCGCGGGCGAAGAAGCTGCGCGAGCGCGTGCCGCTGGCGGTGCCGGTGTCCTGCCTGTACTCGCTCAGCGACGGCGTCGTGCCGCCGCAGGAGGCGACGATCGAGGGCGACCCGGCGCGGCACGAGAACATCCGCGTGCCGGGCAGCCACCTCGGGCTGGGTTTCAACCCGGTGGTGCTGTGGATCGTCGCCGACCGCCTGGCGCTGCCGGACGGCCGCTGGCGGCCTTTCGAGCCGCACGGGGCCTGGGGCCGGGCCTACCGGCTGCTGACGCACCGCGCGCTGCCGGTCTGAGCGGCGCCGGTGCCGCCGCGGCCAGCGCCAGATACTCCTGGAAGCTGTCGCGCACCGCCTGGGTGAAGGCCTCGGGGTCGGGCACCAGCTCGCGGCAGGACGTCGGCGAGACGACGATGCGGCCGTCGTACTCGGTGACGGCGAACACCAGCCCCATGCCGTCGGCGATCGGCAGGATGGCCGAGAAGTAGGTCATGCGCGCGCCGCACAGGTACAGCGGCTGGCGCGGGCTGCCGACGGCGGTGACGGTGCAGCAGGCCGCCGGCCGGCGCAGCTCGTTCGCGCGCAGGCCCAGCCAGCGCGAGGCGAGCTTCATCGTCGCCGCGGGCGCGTGCTCGGCCAGCTCGGTGAGCCCGCGTGCGGCCTGGGCGCGCAGCCCGGCACGGGCGCTGGCGGCCTGGCGCTGGATGTGGCGCAACCGGGCGACCGGATCGTCGATCGAGGTGCCCAGCGACACCAGCTGCCACGGCGGCTCGACGCCGGGCTCGGGCACCGCACCGGCGACCGGCGCGATGGCCTCGAGGTCGGCTTCGGGCAGTTCGCCCTGGGCCTGCAGATAGCGCCGCAGGCCGCCGGCGCAGACCGCGAGCACCGCGTCGGTGACGGTGGCGCGCGGCACCAGCGCGCGGATGCACTCGAACTCGGCCACCGTGAAGCGGCGCGTGTCGAACACGCGGTGCGGCGAGACCACCGAGTTGAAGCGGGTCGCGTGGTGCTGCTCGGGCGCGACGACGTCGGCGGCGAAGGTCCAGGCCACCGGCGCCAGACGCAGCAGCGGTGCGGCCAGAGACAGCGGCGACAGCGCGGTGTGCAGCGCGCCGCGCGCCAGCAGCTGCAGCGCGCCGGGTGCGCGTTCGGGGAACCAGGGCTCGGGCGGCTCGGCGCGCGGCGGCTCGGCGACGAGGTCGTGCAGCGCCTCGACGATCTCGTGGCGCCCGGCGACGTCGACGGCGGCGTGGTGGATCTTGGTCAGCACCGCGAAGCTGCCCGGCGGCAGGTCGACGAAGCTGTCCAGGCCCTCGATGACGTAGAGCTCCCACAGCGGCCGGTTCAGGTCCAGCGCGCGGGCGTGGATGCGCGAGGCCTGGATGCAGAACTGGCGCCAGTCGCCCGGCTTGGGCAGCGCGATGTGGCGCACGTGGTACTCGAGGTCGAAATGCTGGTCCTCGACCCAGTACGGATAGTCCAGCTCCAGCGGCACGCGCAGCAGGCGCTGGCGGAACACCGGCGAGCGCTGCAGCCGCCCGGCGACGTGCGCCAGGATGCTCTTGAAGCGCACCGTGCCGCCCGGCGCGGTGCTCTGGTCGTAGATCTGGACGAAGGTGACGTTCGCGTTGGCGTGCGTCGTGTCGGCGTAGAGGAAACCGGCTTCGTGGCCGCTCAGCTGGCGCATGTCGTCTCCGGTGGGGTCAGGTCGTCGGCAGGGCGCGTGCCGCCGGGCTGCCGGTCCGCTTGCGCGCCGGCTTCGGCCGGCTGGCGGCGACCAGCTCGTCCAGCGCCTCGTGCAGCGCCGCCCTCAGTTCGCCGGCGTCGGCCACCGCCGCCTGCGCCGCGGTGAAGCCGAAACCCAGCTCGCCGGCGTAGCTCATCACCGTGATGTTCAGGCCGATGCCGTGCTCGACGATGGACAGCGGCCAGTAGCTCGTCATGCGTGCGCCGGCCAGGTACAGCGGCTCGTGCGGGCCGGGCACGTTGGAAATGACGACGTTGGCCAGCGGCGGCACTGCGCCGGCGATGCCCGAGGCGCCGTACACGGCGGCCAGCCCCTGCAGCAGCCAGGGCGCGCCCAGCGACGGGAAGTCGGTCGGGATGACGCCGCGCGCGCGTTTGGCCGCCGACTTCACCGCCCCGGCGGCGTCGCGGATCGCGTGCAGGCGCTTCAGCGGGTTGGCGATGTCGGTGTGCAGGTTGACCAGCGACAGCGTGGCCTTGGTCGTGAACTCCTGGTCGCCGCTGGCGCGCAGCGAGATCGGCATCGACGCCAGCAGCGGCTTCTTCGGCACGCCGCCATGCGCGGCCAGCCAGCGCCGCAGCATGCCGCTGCACAGCGCGAGCACGATGTCGTTGAGCTTGGCCTCGTGCGCTGCGGCCAGGGCCTTCAGCGTGTCCATCGGCACCGAGACGGCGGCGAAGCTGCGTTCGGCACCGATCGGCACGTTCAGCGCCGTCTTCGGGCCGAAGCCGAAGTTCTCGCGCAGATGCCCGTCGGACTTGGCGGCGCTGCCGCGCGGCTTGCGCGGGCTGGCGAACAGCGTGCCGATCAGCTGCAGCGCCTGCGGCAACTGGCGCGCGAGCTTGACGTACAGGCCCGCGTCGCGCGCCAGCGCGGCGGCGGCGAGTTCCAGCGTGCCGGGGGCCTCGGCGCGCCGCGTGCGGCCGCGCGGCCGCGGCGGCGGCTCGGGCGACGGGTCGAACAGCGTCTGCGCCAGCAGCACGCCGGCCTTGCCGTCGAGCAGCGCGTGGTGCACCTGCACGTAGTAGCCGATTTCGCCGGAGGCCAGGCCGTCGAGCACCCAGATGCGCCACAGCGGCCGCGTGCGGTCCAGGCGCTCGGCTTGCAGCCGCGCGACCGTGGCCTCCAGTTCGGCCTGCGTGCCGGGCGCCGGCACCGCGACACGCTGCACGTGCCAGTCCATGTCGGCGCTGCCGTCCTCCACCCACACCGGGTTGGCGAACTGCAGCGGCATCGTCGCCAGCCGCCGTGTCAGCACCGGCGCCAGGTGCAGCCGCTGCTTCATCAGCCGCCGCACCGCAACGGCGAAGTCGCCGCGTGCGCCCGGCGGCCGCACGAACAGGTGCAGCGAGCCGACGTGCATCGGCGTCTGCGTCGTCTCCAGGTGGAGGAAGGCCCCGTCCACCCCGCTCAAGGCTTGCATGCCCTTTTCTCGCTTTCGCGCCGATGCGGCCTGCCGGCCCGGCGTCGTGCCAACGTAAGCGGCGCGCCGTGACCACGACGCGCATTCAGATCAATCTTTCGTCAAGTCGGTCACGGGGATCGGGGGCGGGCTGCAGCGGACCCCGCAACTGCGGGAAATGCAATCCCGCCCGGCGCCGGGAAAATGGTCATATGTCACAAGATGTACGTCCAGCCGGAGTTCGTCGTTTCCAGGGCGTGACCGTCTTCGACAACGGTGCCGACCGCCCGAGCGAGTTCGGCGACTCGAGCACCCGCCCCACGCTCTGGGACGAGCCTTCGCGCCATCCCGATTCGACGCTGGAGCGGCGCCGCCCGCGCGCCGCCGCGCCGCGGCGCAGCTCGACCGGTCTCTGGCTGGCCGCGATCGCCGTCGTCGGCGCCGCGGCCGCCGGCCTGGTGCTGCTGGCCAGATACCTCAGCCGCTGACGGCCATCGGCTGCGGCGGCGTGGCCGTCGCCGGCAGCACGATGGTCAGCGCCAGCGTGAAGCGCGCGCCGCGGCCGGGCTCGGAGGCCAGCGTCAGCGTGCCGCCCATCAGCTGCGCCAGCGCGCGCGACAGCGCCAGCCCCAGGCCGGTGCCGCCGTGTTCGTAGCTCACGCGCGCGCTGCCCTGGCGGAAACGCTCGAAGATCGTCTCGTGCAGTTCGGGCGCGATGCCCGGGCCGGTGTCCTCGACGTGCATCAGCACCCGGTCGCCCAGGCGCTCGACCATCACGTCGACGCGCCCGGCCGGGGTGAACTTGATCGCGTTGGACAGCAGGTTGTTCAGGATCTGCTTCACGCGCAGCCCGTCGGCGACGATGACCTGCGGCGCCTCGGGGTCGATCTCCACTGCCAGCGTCAGCCCCTTGCCGGCCGCGGTGAGGGCGTAGAAGTCGACCGTGCCCTGCACCAGCGAGCCCAGGTTCACGGGTTCGGAGCTCAGCGTCATCGAACCGGCCTCGACCTTGGCCAGGTCGAGGATCTCGCCCAGCAGCTGGTTCAGGTACTCGGCGCCCTTGCGGATCAGCCCGGCCTGATCGCGGAACTTCGGGTTGTCCAGCCGGTGCTCCATCAGCTCGGCGAAACCGCGGATGCTGGTCAGCGGCGTGCGCAGCTCGTGCGAGATGGCGGCCAGGAACTCGCTCTTGGCGTTGTTCGCGGCGTTGGCCTGGGCCTCGCTGGCACGCAGCGCGGCGTTGTGGGCCTCCAGCCGGCGCAGCCCGGCGACGAAGACCAGCGCGCCGGCGGCGACGGCGCCGGTGAGCAGCAGCGTCAGCACGACGGCGATGTTGCGTGTCGTGCGCCAGCCCACCAGGGCTTCCTGGCTGGCGGTGGCCACCAGCACGTACAGCGGGTAGTCGGCGATGCGCCGGTAGGCCGTGTAGCGCTCCAGGCCGTCGAGCGTGCTGACGCCGCTGAACGTGCCTTCGCGCTGCAGGTCCTGCTGCGAGAACGCGCCGCCGCGCTTGAGCTTCTCGCCGATCTGGTTGGCGCTCTCGCCGCCGACGACGCGGGCGCGGATGCTCAGGTCCTGGCCGACCAGCGTCACCGCGCCCAGCGAGCCGATCGCCGCGCGCCGGTAGACGTCCTCGAAGTAGCCCGGGTCCAGCGAGGCGACGACGACGCCGATGACGCGGCCGTCGGCGGCGCTGATGCGGCGCGAGATCTGGATCGTCCAGCGCTTGGACACCTTGCCCAGCACCGGCTTGCCGATCCACAGGTCGTCGGCGCTCTTGAGCCCGGTGCCCGGCGGCAGCGTCGTCGGCGCCAGGTGCACACGCACGTGCTCGCGTTCGGACAGGTCGACGTGGCCGGTCTTGCGGCCATCGGGGTCGAGGTTGCTGCCGATGAAGCGGCCGTCGGCGCCCACCAGCGACAGCTGCACCAGGATGCCGGGCACCAGGCCGGTCTCGTTGGCATAGCGCGGGAGTTCCAGCCCGTCGCCGCCGTGGCGCGCGAAGTCGTCGCGCGCGCGCACCGTGGCCTGGTCGACCGCGGCCAGCACCCGAACCGTCTGTTCCTCGAAGGCGCGTGCCAGGTTGGTGTTCTGGCGGAGTTCGCCGGCGATGGCGTCGTGCCAGCGCATCCACAGCACCAGCGCGACGGTGGCCCAGGCCAGCACGATCAGCACGCCGGCGGCGCCGATCGCGAGCTTGCTCAGGCGGCGTTCGGCGCCGGGGGCGGCCGAGGCAGCAAAACGCTGCAGCGTGGAACTGAGGGTCAACATGGCGGCGATCACTTGAAGTGATCAAATCTAGCATTTCTATCGCTATGAATTGCGCCAATACGTCACGTCCCACGCCACAAACGACGACGGCCGCCCCGTTGCCCGGGGCGGCCGTCGGCGAGCAGGCGACACGAATCAGCCGATGCGGATCGGCACGAAGATCGTCTCGCCGTCACGCTGCACCAGCAGCGCGACGTGGCGCGGCTTGGCTTCGAGCACCTTCTGCACCTGCTCGATGGATTGCACCGGCTGGCCGTTGATCGCCAGCAGCACGTCGCCGCGCTCGACGCCGGCACGTGCCGCCGGGCCGGCGACGTCCTGCACCAGCAGGCCGCCGTCGACGTGCACCTGGCGCTGCTCGTCGCGTGTCAGCGGCCGCAGCGCCAGGCCGAGTTGCGTGCCTTCGGGGCGCGCCGGGTCGTCGGCGCGCGCCACCTCGGCCTCGGCGCTGCCGAGCTTGACCTCGAGCTCGCGCCAGCTCTTGTCGCGCCAGACCTTGAGCTTGACGCGCTCGCCCGGCGCCGACAGCCCGATCAGCGAAGACAGGTTGCCGCTGCGCTCGACCGCCTGGCCGTTGACCTCGGTGATCACGTCGCCGGGCTTGAGTCCGCCCTTGGCCGCGGCGCTGCCGGGCTGCACCGCGGCGACCAGCGCACCGTCGGGCCGCTCCAGCCCGAAGGACTCGGCCAGGCCCTGGTTCAGGTCCTGGATCGAGACGCCCAGCCGGGCGTGCTGGGCGCGGCCGGTGGCGACGATCTGGTCCTTGATCTTCAGCGCGACGTCGATCGGGATCGCGAACGACAGGCCCTGGAAGCCGCCGCTCTGCGAATAGATCTGGGCGTTGATGCCGACGACGGCGCCGCCGCCGTCGAGCAGCGGGCCACCCGAGTTGCCGGGGTTGACCGCGGCGTCGGTCTGGATGAACGGCACGACGGTGTCGCCGGGCAGCGAACGGCCCTTGGCGCTGACGATGCCGGTCGTCGCCGTCTGCTCGAAGCCGTAGGGCGCGCCGATGGCCATCACCGGGTCGCCGACCTCCAGCCGGCGCGGGTCGCCCAGGCGCACCGTCGGCAGCCCCTTGGCATCGATTCGCAGCACGGCGATGTCGGTCACCGGGTCGCTGCCCAGCACCTTGGCCGGGAACTCGCGCCGGTCGCCGAGCTTGACGGTGACCTCCTTGGCTTCGCGCACGACGTGGGCGTTGGTCAGGATCAGGCCGTCGGCGGCGACGATGAAACCCGAGCCCTGGCCGCGGAACGGCACCGAGGGGTTGGCGCCGCGGCCGCGCTGGCCGAAGCCCGGCATGCCGCGGAAGAACTGGAAGAACGGGTCGTTCTCCAGCCCTTCGGGCAGGCCCTGCTCCTCGGCCGTGGCCTTGTGCAGGCCCTCGACGGTGATGCCGACGACGGCCGGGCCGGCCTGCTTGAAGATCGCCCGGTAGTCGGGCACCGTGCCCTGGGCCGGGATCGGGGCGACCGGCGCGGTCGTGGCGGCGGTGGTGGCCGCCGCGGCACCGGCCATCGCGGCGGCGGGTGCGGGTCGGTCCAGCCGCAGCCACGGCGGCAGGTCGAAGGCGCTGGCCGCACTCGCACCGAGCACGCCGCCGGCCAGCAGGGCGGCGGCCAAAGGCTTCATCTTCATCGTGTCCATGTCCTTTTCGCGGAGAGCGGGCCCTGGTCGAAGCCCGATGGACGCGAGATTGGGGCCGGACGATGAGTGCAGCGTTAGCGCTGCGTGAAGCGAGGATTAAGCCGCCGTCGGGAAACGCACGCTGGCGCGCAGCCCGCCGAGCGGCGACTCGGCCAGCGTGACGTGGGCGCCGTGGCGTTCGGCGATCGTGCGCACGATCGCCAGCCCCAGGCCGCTGCCTTCGCCGGCGCCGGGGTCGCGGCGGTAGAAGCGGTCGAAGACACGCTCGCGTTCGGCCACCGGGATGCCCGGGCCGGCGTCGTCGACGACGAGCAGCGGCGCGCCGCCGTCCAGCGCCGCGCGCACCTCGACGCGTGCGCCGGGCGGCGAATGGCGCACCGCGTTGTCGACGAGGTTGCGCACCAGCACCGCCAGCGAGCCGGCGTCACCCTGCAGCGGCACCGGCGCGTCGGCCTGCAGCGACAGCTCGGTGCCGCGCGTCCGCGCCAGCGGCACGGTCGCGGCGAGCGCGCTGCGCGCGGCTTCGGCGAGGTCGACACGCGCCGTCGGCAGCGGCGGCGCGCCGGGTTCGTTGCGCGCCAGCACGAGCAGTTGCTCGACCAGCCAGGCACTGCGCTCGACGCCTTCGGCCAGCGCGCGCACGGCCTCGGCGCGTGCCGCCTCGTTCTCGGCGCGTTCGAGCAGGCGGATCTGCAGCTTCAGCGCCTGCAGCGGCGAGCGCAGCTCGTGCGCGGCGTCGGCGACGAAGGCGCGCTGGGTGTCCATCGCCTGCGCGAGCTGGCCGAGCAGGCCGTTGAGCGCCGCCACCAGCGGCGACAACTCGTCGGGCAGACCGGCGGCCGGCAGCGGCGCCAGCGACTGCGGTTCGCGCTCGCGCACCGCGCGCGCGACGCTGCGCAGCGGGCGCAGCACGCGGGTCGCCGCGGCCCAGGTCAGCAGCGCGATCAGCGGTGCGATGCCGAGCAGCGGCGCGACGCTGCGCAGCGCCGCGCCGGCGGCCAGGCGCTGGCGGATCTGGCGCGGCTGCGCGACCTGGATCACCCGCTGGCCGCGCAGCACGGTGAAGGTGCGCCAGGTCTGCTTGCCGGCCGAGACGTCGGCGAAGCCGAGCAGCGCGCGCGCCGGCAGCTCGTCGTGCGGGCGCGAGGCGTAGATCGTCTGGCCGTCGGCGCTCCAGATCTGGATCACGAAGTCGAGCTCGCGGTCGGCCAGCGCGCCGGCCTGGTCGGGCGCGATCTCGCCCTGGTCGCGCAGCGACAGCGCCATCTGGCGCAGCTGGTAGTCGAACAGCGCCTCGGTCTCGGCGAGCACGTTGCGGTAGGTGACGGCGCCCATCACCGCCGCGGCGAAGGCGAGCATCGCCAGCAGCAGCGCGAGCACACGCGCGCGGATCGAGTTCACAGGAAGTAGCCGACGCCGCGCATGTTGCGGATGAAGTCGGCGCCCAGCTTGCGCCGCAGCTGGTGGACGTAGACCGAGACGGCGTTGCTCTCCACCGCGTCGCCCCAGCCGTAGAGGCGGTCCTCGAGCTGGGCGCGCGACAGCACCGCGCCGGGGCGCTGCATCAAGGCTTCCAGCACCGCGAACTCGCGCGACGACAGCAGCACCGGCTGGCCGTCCTTCGTCACCTGGCGCGTCGCCGGGTCGAGCGTGACGCCGCCGTGCGTCAGCAGCGGCGCGGCGCGGCCGCCGTGGCGGCGCGTGACGGCACGGATGCGCGCCGTCAGCTCGTCGAACTCGAAGGGCTTGACGAGGTAGTCGTCGGCGCCGGCGTCCAGGCCGCGCACGCGGTCGCCGCTGGCGTCGCGCGCGGTCAGCACGATGACCGGCGTGGTGTCGGCGCGGCCGCGCAGCTCGCGCAGCACATCCAGGCCGTCGGCCGGCGGCGAGCCGGGCGGGCCGCCGGGCGGCAGGCCCAGGTCGAGCAGCACGCAGTCGAAACGTTCGCTGGCCAGCGTGGCGCGCGCCGCGGCGACGTCGCGCACCCAGTCCACGGCATGGCCTTCGAGCCTGAGCGCGGCGCGCAGGCTCTCGCCGATCATGCGGTCATCCTCGACGAGCAGCAGTCGCATGCGCCGAGCATAGCGGCGCCGGCGCTGCGGCCCGTGCGGGCCGCGTTCAGCGCAGCGCGACCGGCGGCACCGCGGGCGCCGCCGCGGCCTCGGCCCAGATCCAGGCGCTGAACACCGCCACGGCGAGGGTGGCGATCGTCAGCCAGCGGTCCCATGGCGGGCGGTAACCGTTCCTGCTCATCGTCGACCTCCGTGAAAGGTCGGGAGCGCGCCGCTGCGGCTGCCGGGCGTGTCACCGCCTGTTTCACCGCGCGTTGCGCCTTCGGGGTTGTGGTCGGGGCCTCGGGAACTACGATCTTGCATGGCCTTCACGGGCTGCAGTGCAGTCCCCCCAAGAGCAAAGCCCGTGCCCGTGCCAGTTCACCCCGGACGCCCGGTCAGGCGACACTCCCGATGAGCGCTGCGCGCCTCGATGCGACCCACGACCCGCTGCTGCTGAGCTGGGTCGAGTCGGCCAACCGGCCGGGAGCCGACTTCCCGATCCAGAACCTGCCGCTCGGGCGTTTCCGCCCGCGGCGCAGCGACGAGCCGCTGCGTGCCGGCGTCGCCATCGGCGACCAGATCCTCGACCTCCGGTTGGCCCTGGAGCAGTGTCCCTGGGCCGACGACGTCTACCCGCTGCTCGGGCCGCTGGCCGCCGGCGACGTCAACTCCTTCATGGCGATGGGCCGCAGCGCCTGGCGCCGGCTGCGCGAGGCCCTGTCCGAGGCGCTGGCCGAGGGCAGCGACCAGGGGCCCTTCCTCGAGCTGTGCCTGCTGCCGCAGGCCCAGGCCGAGATGGCGCTGCCCTGCCGCATCGCCGAGTTCACCGAGTTCCACGCCGGCATCCACCACGCCGCCGCGGTCGGGTGGCTGGCGCGTCCCGACCACCCGCTGCTGCCGAACTACAAGTGGGTGCCGCTGGCCTGCCACGGGCGGGCCTCGTCGGTCGGGCTGGGCGCCGAGGTGCGGCGCCCGCGCGGCCAGGTCAAGGGTGCGGCCGAGGCACCGGAGTTCGTGCCCACGCGCCGCCTCGACTTCGAGCTGGAGATCGGTGTCGTCGTCGGCCGCGCCAGCGCACCGGGCGAGCCGCTGACGATGGCCCAGGCCGAGGACACGATCTTCGGCCTGGTGCTGCTCAACGACTGGTCGGCGCGTGACCTGCTGGCCTGGGAGGGCGCGCCGCTCGGGCCCTTCCTCGGCAAGAACTTCGCGACCTCGATCTCGCCGTGGATCGTGACGATGGAGGCGCTGGCGCCGTTCCGCCGGCCCCAGGTGCGCCCGGCCGGCGACCCGCCGCCGCTGCCCTACCTCGACTCCGCCGCCAACCGCGCCGCCGGCGCGCTGGACGTGGTGCTGGAGTCCTGGCTGGCGACGCCGGCGATGGTGCAGCCGGCGCCGCTGGCCACGTCCAGCCTGCTCGACGCCTACTGGACGCCGGCGCAGCTCGTCGCGCACCACGCCAGCAACGGCTGCCCGCTGCATCCGGGCGACCTGCTGGGCACCGGCGCGATCTCCGGGCCGCAGCCGGGGCAGGGCGCGTCGCTGCTGGAGCTGACGCAGGGCGGCCGCCAGCCGCTGACGCTGCCCGGCGGCGAGCAGCGGGTCTTCCTGCACGACGGCGACAGCGTGATCCTGCGCGGCAGCTGCCAGCGCCGCGGCGCCGTGCGCATCGGCTTCGGCACGCTCGTCTCCACCGTGCGCGGCTGACGCCGGCGGGCGGAACAGCGCCGTCCGGGCGCCGTTCATCGGCGCTTTCGCCGCCGCGCGGCCGCCCAGAATGCGGCCCGATGGAGCCCGACCGCCGTGACGAATGGGCCGCCCGTGTGGCGGCCTGGCATCAGCGCGACCCGTTGGCGCTGCGTGTCACGCCGCAGCAGGTCAGCGGCTTCGCCTGGCTGGACCTGCCGTTCGCCGGTGGCGGCCCGCGTTCGCGCTGGCAGCCGGTGTTCAGCGAGCGTGTGCTCGCCGACCTGCCGCCCGCCCGGCTCGCCGCCTGGGCCCGCCGCCACGGCCACGACGAACGCCCCGCCGCCGACGGCCTGCCGCTGCACCAGGTCGAGATCGACCGTGCGCGGGTGCCCGCTGGCGCCGATGCGGTGGTGCTCTGGATGCTGCGCGCGACGCTGGAGACGGCGGCCGGGCCGGTGGAGGTGCTGCTCGACGCCCGCCCGGGCGGTGCGGTGCTGGGCCGGCGCCG
>NZ_AEWG01000102.1 GCF_000190375.1 Rubrivivax benzoatilyticus JA2 = ATCC BAA-35 | reverse complement strand
CCGGGGCAGCGGCCGGTGCCGCAGCGGCGGCCGGCGCCGCGGCGACGACCGGCGCCATCGCCACCGTCGCGACGCCGCCCTTGACGATGCGGACCTTGCCCTCGGCTTCGGTGATTTCGAGTTCGGAGATGTTCGACTCGGAAACGAGGTCGATGAGCGTCTTGAGCTTTCTCAGGTCCATGTCGGTCCTCTTCTGACGGGCGGGGGTGTCCCGCGCGGGAAACGTGGTGAGCGGCCTAGCGTGAACCTGTCGGGGCTCGCTGTGGCTGCTGCTGGTCAATAAGTCTGGCTGAACGGCTCGCTTCTGATGCCTATTTTCCAGAACTGCGAAGCTCCTGCCGGCTCGGGTCGGGGCCTGGCGGCTTCGTGGAGAGGGCGGACTCTACGCCAATTTGGTCGCAGATGGCAGCAAATTATCGAAGATCGCTCAAAACGCCCGTTGCGGCGCCGCGGCGATCAGCCGAGCCAGGACTCGAGCTCGGCGTCGTCGGTTTCGCCGAACTTGTGCCGCACCTGGCGGCCGGAAGAGGCCATCAGCACCGTGTACGGCAGGCCGCTGCCGGGGTTGCCCAGGGCTTGCGACAGGCCGATGCCGGCAAAACCGGCGATCACGATCGGGAACGAGACCGGGCTGCGCTCGAGGAAACGGCGCACCGGCTCGGCTTGATCAACGGCAATTCCGAGCACGGTGACGTCGGAGCGCCGACGCTGCAGCCGGTCCAGCGCCGGCATCTCCTGGACGCAGGGTGGGCACCACGGCGCCCAGAAATTGACGATCAGCGGGCGGCCGCGCAGTTCGGCGAGCGCCAGCTCGCGGCCGTCCGGGCGCGGGTAGCGGGCGGCCCACAGCGCTTCGTCGCCGGGCGACAGCCGGCGGCCGTCGAACCAGCGCCAGGCCAGGCCGGCGCCGACGCCGCCGACCGCGGCGGCCAGAAGCGCGCGTCGGATCATGCGTCGCCCTCCGCCAGCAGCCGCTCCAGCGCCACCAGGTCGCCGCGCCAGCTGCGCCCGCGGGCATCGGGCTTGAGCGCGCCGCGCAGCGCGTCGTGCTCGTTGACGACCAGATGCAGCGTGACGATCTCGCCGAGCTCGGCGTTGCGGCTGCCGACGATCAGCACCGAGGTCTCGGGGGCCCCCGGGCGCTCGATGCTGGCGACGTCGTAGTCGACGCCAGCGTTGATCAGCGCGATCTCGGCGGCCTTGGAATCGTCGCAGTACAGGTCGATGAGCACCGCCGAGCGCCGTGTCGCGGTGCCGCGCCAGACGGCGCCGGCCAGGTGCGGGCGGAACTCGGCCAGCCGGTGCATCCAGACTCGGGCGGTCTCGCGCAGCGCACGCAGCTCGGCCGGCTGGGTGTCGGCGCAGAACAGCTCCAGGTAGGCGCGGACCTCGTCCTCGACCTCCTCGTTGCCCGGCAGTTCGCCGGCCCGGCCGCTGCGCCGGCCCAGGTCGCGCGCCGCCTTGCGCTTGGCGGCGGCGTACTCCAGCCCGTCCTCGACGACCAGGCGCGCCGCCGCCGCGGCGATCTCGGCTTGATGAAGGCTCATTGGGGCACCCTGAGTCCTGCGGCCGGTCCCGCCCGGCGGGAATGAGCCCCGGACAAGTCCTGAGCGCTCATGGCAGCTCCACCGCGCCCATGCGCGCGACGATGGTCTGCGCACGCCCGGCGACGTAGCCCGAGTTCGGCCGTTTCTCGAAACGTTTGGGCGCCGGCAGCATCACCGCCAGGCGCGCCGCCTGCGTCGCCGACAGGCGCTCGGCATCGACGCGGAAGTAGTGGCGTGCGGCGGCCTGGGCGCCGAACACGCCTTCGCCCCATTCGACGTTGTTCAAGTAGATCTCCAGGATGCGCTCCTTGGACAGGAAGGCTTCCAGCATCATCGTGATCGCCAGTTCCTGGGCCTTGCGCAGGGCTGTTCGTTCGCCCGACAGCAGCAGGTTCTTGGCCAGCTGCTGCGTGATCGTCGAGCCGCCGACGATCTTGGCGGTCTTCGCGCGGCCGGCCTCGAGCCGGGCCTCGGCGCGCTGGTTGCGTTCCCAGGCCTGCTCGATCGCGTCCCATTCGACACCGGAGTGTTCGGCGAAGCCGGCGTCCTCGCTGGCGATGACCGCGCGCTGGATGTTGCGGCCCAGGCGTTCGCGCGGCACCCAGGCCTGCGTCCAGTCGATGCGCTGCCGCTCGACGAGCAGCCGCCAGGCCTCGCTGCGCTGGAAGGCGGTGGACTGCGGATCGAAGACGGCCATCGCGGCGACGCGCAGCGCGAAGAACACCTGCAGCGCCAGACCGCAGACGACGACGAGCACGGCCAGCCGCCAGAGCTGGCGTTTCACGCCTTGGCCTCCAGGCGCGCACGCAGCGCGGCGAGCACCGGCGCGGTGTCGGGGCGCACGCCGCGCCAGAACCAGAAGGCCTCGGCCGCCTGCTCGACCAGCATGCCCAGACCGTCGTGCGCGCGGGCGCCGACGGCGCGCGCCCAGGCCAGGAAGGGCTCGGCGGCCGGCCCGTACATCAGGTCGACGGCGAGTGCGCCCGGCGCCAGCACCGATGCCGGCACCGGCACCGCGGCGCCGGACAGGCTGCTCGCGCTGGCGTTGAGCACGATGTCGTGGCCGCTGCCGGGTGTGTCCAGCCCGGCGGCGGCGAGCGTGCAGCCGTGTTCGGCGGCCAGCGCGGCGTGGCGCGCCACCAGCGCCTCGGCACGTGCGGGCGTGCGGTTGACGACGGTGACGGCGGCGGCGCGGGCCTCGATCAGCGGCCCCAGCACGCCGGCGGCGGCACCGCCGGCGCCGATCAGCAGCACACGCCGGCCGGCGACCGGCTGGCCGGCGTGCCGTTCGAGGTCGCGCACCAGGCCGATGCCGTCGCTGTTGTCGGCGCTCCAGCCGTCGGCGTCGAAACGCAGCACGTTGGCCGCCTCGGCCAGCGCGGCCCGCGGCGTCACGTGCGCGGCCAGCCGCGGGGCCTCGAACTTGAACGGCACGGTGACGTTGCAGCCGCGGGCGCCACTGGCGGCGAAGGCGCGCAGCGTGGCCTCGAAGCCGTCGAGCGGGCACTCGACGCGGCCGTAATCGACGGCCTCGCCGGTCTGGCGTGCGAACTCGGCGTGGATGAACGGGGACTGGCTGTGCGCCACCGGGTGGCCGAGCACGGCGTAGCGGTCGGGAGCGGTCATGGGGTCAGCGGGCCAGCGGCGTGGTTTCCAGGCCGTCCTCGCGCGTGAAGCGGAAGCGCGAGGTGACGACGATCTCGTCGGCCTGGCGGCGCATCGCGGCCGTGAACGGGCCGAACGGAGCGGCGGCGCGCACGATGGCCATCGCCTGCTGGTCGAGCACGCGCGAGCTGCTCGGGCGCACGATCTCGGTGTCGACGACACGGCCGGCGGCGTCGACGGTGACGTTCATCACCAGCTCGCCGTAGAGCTTGACGCCGTTGCGCTCGGGGAAGTTGCGCGTGCCGCGGTCCTCGATGCGCCGGCGCAGCAGGTCGTAGTACAGCGCGTAGACCTCCTCGCGCGTGGCCGGGCTGATGTAGCGCTTGCGCGGGCGGGCGTTCTCTTCGTTGATGCGCTTCTCGATCTCGGCGAGCATCTGCAGCAACTGGCGGCGGTGTTCCTCGCGCTCGCGCTCCTGCGGGCTGCCGGTGTCGCGCTGCGGGTCCGGCGGCGGCAGCGCCGCGAGTTCGCGCCGCAGCTGGGCGAGCAGCTGCTGCTGTTGCTGCTGCAGGTCCTCGATGCGGCGGCGGGCGTCGTCGGCGGCGTCGCCGGGCTGGGCCTGCGGCGTGCGGGGCAGCGGCGAGGTCGCGCGGCCCTTGTCGGCGTCGCCGCCGCCCGCCAGCCGCACCTGGGCGATGGCCTGGGCCTCGGTCGGCGCCTCGTTGGAGCGCGCGTTGACGAGGATGACCTCCAGCGGCGTGTCGCGGAAGACGCGGTTGAAGGCCTCCGGATCGACGAAACGCACCGTCAGCAGCACCGCGTGCAGGCCCACGGAGACCAGCAGCGCCGCCTGCAGCGCCGTCAGCTTGGCCAGCAGCGCCGGCAACGACGCCTTAAGCGCCAGCATCTCCGGCGGGGGCGTCGTTGACGTCGATGGCCAGCGTCAGCGGGCCGACGGCTTCGGCTTCGTCGTCGACCTCGGCGACCGCCTCGGGCGGTTCGTCCTCGATGCGAGCGACGAGCGTCGCGTGCAGGTCCAGCGTCAGCAGGTCGATGCCGGCGACACGGGCGCGCAGCCGCGCGCCGCGTGGCCAGTCCTCGGTGCCGGGCACGCGGAAGACCAGCGGCAGCGTCTCGGCGCGCACCAGGCCGCCCTTCATCACCGCGGCCTCCAGCTCGGTGACGGCGTTCTGCTCGATCCAGCGCAGCGTCCAGAAACGCTCGATGCCGTGCTGGAAGTCGTTGTAGGCCGAGTAGGCGGCGTCGAAGCCCGAGATCACCGAGAACAGCGATGCGTCCTTGGGCCGGAACGGCGCGGCCAGCGCCGCGGTGCGGCCGTGGCGCGCGCAGGCGATGATCTGCCACTGGTTCACGAGGTCGACGTAGCGCCGCAGCGGCGACGTGGCCCAGGTGTATTGCGCCACGCCCATGCCGGCGTGCGGCGCCGGCTTGGTGCCCATGCGCACCTTGATGCCGGGCAGCAGGCTGGCCTGGCTGCGGTAGATGCCCGGCACGCCGCATTCGGCGAGCCAGCCGCCCCAGCGGCTGTTGGCCAGGATCATCGCCTCGGAGACGATCAGGTCCAGCGGCGCGCCGCGCCGGCGCGTCGTGATCTGCACACGTTCGCTGCCGTCGGGCTCGGCCGTGTGGCCTTCGAGGCGGAAGTTGTAGTCCGGGCGGTTGAAGTTCTCGGGCTTGCCGCGCACGACCTCGCGCGCCGCCTTCAGCGCCTGCGCGAAGCGCCAGCAGAAGGCCAGCTCGGTGGCGAAGGCGTAGTCGGCCGGCGCCTCGCCGGCCAGCGACGCCTCGGTGATGACGTCGTCGAGCTGGTCGTGGCGCAGGTTGGCGACGATCGGCACGCGTTCGAGCTTGGTCTCGACCGCGCGAACCTCGAACGTGGCCTCGTCGACCGTCGCGTACAGGCTGACGGCCGGGCAGTCGCGGCCCTCGATCAGCGTGTAGGCCTGCACGACCTCGTCGGGCAGCATCGTGATCTTCCAGCCCGGCATGTAGACGGTGGACAGGCGGTCGCGCGCGACCTTGTCCACCGGCGAGTCCGGCTGGATCGCCAGCCCCGGGGCGGCGATGTGGATGCCGAAGATCACCGTGCCGGTGCCCAGGCCCTGGACCGACAGTGCGTCGTCGATCTCGGTCGTCTGCGAGTCGTCGATCGAGAAGGCCTGCACCGCGGCCAGCGGCAGCTCTTCCTTGATCGCCGGCGCCGCCAGCGCCGGGAAGCCGGTGCCCTGCGGGAAGGTCTCGAACAGGAAACGCCGCCAGTGGAACTGGTACGGGCTGTCGATCGCGCCGGCGTCCTTCAGCAGGTCCAGCGGTGCGCGTTGCGTGCGCTTGGCGGCCTCGACGACGGCCTTGTACTCGGGCGCGTTCTTGTCGGGGCGGAACAGGATCTTGTAGAGCTGCTCGCGCACCGGCGCCGGGCACTGGCCGGCGGCGATCTCGCCGGCCCAGGCCTCGATCTGCGCCGCGAGCTGCTTCTTGCGCTCGATGCCCAGCAGCGCCGCCTTGACGGTCTCCTCGGGTGCCTTGCGGAACAGGCCCTTGCCGAGGCGGCGGAAGTAGTGCGGCGCCTCGAACAGGCGGAACAGCGCCGCGGCCTGCTTGTCGGGGCCGGCCGAGGCCTCGAAATAGTCGCGCGCCAGGTCGGCGAAACCGAATTCACCTTCGGGCGCGAACTCCCAGGCGAGGTCGAGGTCGATTTCCGCCGCCAGCGCCTGCGCCTGGGCGATCAGCTCGGCCGGGGCCGGCTTCTCGAAGCGCAGCAGCACGTTGGCCGCCTTCACCTTCACGCGTTTGCCGGAATCGAGCTCGATCTGCATCGAGCTCTCGGCTTCGGACATCACGCGGCCGGCGTGGAATTTCCCGGCGTCGTCGAACAGGGCATAAGTCACCGGGCGATTGTCCACCAGCGGCCCGGGTGCCGGGCTTGCCGGATCGCCGGGGTTCGATCGGCGTCAGGCTTCAGCAGTGCGTCTCGCTGCACTCGCTTCAGCCGCGGCGGGCCACGGCCGCCGGGCGGCCGGCTCGCTCCATGTCCCCCTGCCGGGCTGCGCCCGGCCTCCTCCTAATACTTGCGCGATCCGGCCGCCCGGCGTCCGCGGCCGGCACCGCCGAGGCGTCGGGCAGCTGGCGTGCGGTGTGCAACAGCCGGTTCGGGCCGGCCGGCGGGGCGTGTCCCGGAGTGAAGTCAAGGAGGAGACCCGGCCGCAGGCCGGGGCGGGGGACATGAACGCAGGGACACGCCCCGTCGGCCGGCCTCGCGCCGCCGCTGGCGCGAAAACCGTGCTCGTGGAGCCACGCCGCGCAGCCGGCGCCGTGGCCCGTTACACCGTCATCCCGCCCGAGACCTCCAGCACCGCGCCGTTGACATAGCTGGCCTCGTCGCTGGCCAGGAAGGCGTAGACGGCGGCGATCTCCTCGGGCCGGCCCAGGCGCTGCAGCGGCACCTGCTCGCGCATGTGCGTCAGCACCTTCTCCGGGATCGTGTCGAGGATCGGTGTGGCGACGAAACCCGGCGCGACGGCGTTGACACGCACGCCCTTGGGGCCGAGTTCGCGGCTCCAGGTCTTGGTGAAGCCGATGACGCCGAACTTGGACGCGGCGTAGTTGGTCTGGCCGAAGTTGCCGTAGATGCCGACGACGCTGCTGGCGTTGAGGATCACGCCCGAGCCCTGCTCGATCATGATCGGCGCCACCGCCTGCGCGCAGTGGAAGACGCCGCGCAGGTTGACGTCGATGACGGCGTCGAACTGCTCCTCGGTCATCTTCACCAGCCGCGCGTCGCGCGTGATGCCGGCGTTGTTGACCAGCACGTCGATGCGGCCGTGTTTCGCCCTCACCGCGGCGACCATCGCATCGACCTGGGCGCGCACGGTCACGTCGACGGCCAGGCTTTCGGCGGCGCCGGGCACGGTGTCGGCGTGGCGGTCGCAGGCGACGACCACGGCGCCTTCGGCGGCGAACTTGGCGACGGTGGCCGCGCCGATGCCTTGCGCCGCGCCGGTGACGATGCAGACCTTGTCCTTCAATCGCATAGCCGCAGGAACCTCAGCAGGTGGGGCAGGTGCTCGTCGAAGTCGGACAGCGCGTGGTCGCTGCCCTCGACGAGGCGGATCGTCGCGCCGGCGTAGCGCGCGTGCATCTCGCGCCAGTCCAGCAGCTCGTCGCCAGTGGCGACGACGGCGAAGTAGCGCTCGGGCCGGGTGATCGCCGGCACCGTCAGCGCACGCAGCTCGTCGACGTACTCGGGCAGGAAGAAGAAGCTCTCCTCCGGCTTGTGGAACTGCTTGTTCTCGCCGATGTAGGCCGCGAGGTCGCGTGCCGGGTCGACGGCCGGGTTCAGCACGCCGGCCGTCCAGCCGCGCGCCTCGGCGACCGCGGTGGCGTAGAAGCCGCCGAGCGAGCTGCCGACCACGACCGAGGTCGCCGGCCAGTCGGCCGTGCCCTCGAGCAGCATCGCCACCGCGGCACGCGGCGACGGCGGCAGCTGCGGGCTCCAGAACTGGACGTCGGGCCGGTGTTCGGCCAGCCAGGCGCCGACGCGCCGCGCCTTCGCCGACTGCGGCGAGGAGCGGAAGCCGTGCAGATACAGCAGGTGGGTCGGTCCTGCGCTCACGCCTTCCCCTGCAGCGCCGCCAGCAGCTTGGCGTGGATGCCGCCGAAGCCGCCGTTGCTCATGCAGACGACGTGGTCGCCCGGCTGAGCGGCGCGCGCGATCGCGGCCACCAGCGCGTCCACCGTGTCGGCCGTCGCCGCCTTGGCGCCCAGCGGCGCCAGCGCTTCCTTGACGCTCCAGCCCCAGTCGCCCTGCAGGCCGAAGGCGAGGTCGGCGTCTTCCAGCGCCCAGGGCAGCTGGGCCTTCATCGTGCCGAGCTTCATGGTGTTCGAGCGCGGCTCGAAGACGGCGAGGATGCGCGCCGCGCCGACCTTGCGGCGCAGGCCGTCGATCGTCGTGCGCATCGCCGTCGGGTGGTGGGCGAAGTCGTCGTAGACCTTGACGCCGCCGGCCTCGCCGCGCAGCTCCAGCCGCCTGCGCACGTTCTGGAAGCTCGCCAGCGCAGCCGCCGCGGTCTCGGGCGCGACGCCGGCGTGTTCGGCGGCGGCGATCGCCGCCAGCGCGTTGAGCTGGTTGTGCTCGCCCAGCAGCGCCCATTCGACGCGGCCGATCTTCAGGCTGCCGCGCAGCACGTCGAAGGCGTGCGGCTCGCCGCGTGCGCGCAGCGCGCCGGGCTCCTCGCGCTTCGGGCCGAAACGCTGCACCTCGCTCCAGAAGCCGCGCTGCAGCACACGCTGCAGCGCCTCGTCGCGGGCGTTGACCACCAGCCGGCCGCTCGCCGGCACGGTGCGCACGAGGTGGTGGAACTGGGTCTCGATCGCCGCCAGGTCCGGGAAGATGTCGGCGTGGTCGTGCTCGAGGTTGTTCAGGATCGCCGTGCGCGGCCGGTAGTGCACGAACTTGCTGCGTTTGTCGAACAGCGCGGTGTCGTACTCGTCGGCCTCGATGACGAAGAAGCGGCCGCCGCCCAGGCGCGCCGAGACGCCGAAGTTCAGCGGCACGCCGCCGACCAGGAAACCCGGCTCCAGCCCGGCCTGCTCGAGGATCCAGGCCAGCATCGAGGTCGTCGTCGTCTTGCCGTGCGTGCCGGCGACGGCCAGCACGTGGCGGCCGAAGAGCACGTTCTCGGCCAGCCACTGCGGCCCGCTGGTGTAGGCGGCGCCGGCGTCGAGGATGGCTTCCATCAGCGGGTTGCCGCGCGTGACGACGTTGCCGATGACGAAGACGTCGGGTTTCAGCGCCAGCTGGTCGGCGCCGAAACCCTCGATCAGCTCGATGCCGAGCGAGCGCAGCTGGTCGCTCATCGGCGGGTAGACGTTGGCGTCGCAGCCGGTCACGCGGTGGCCGGCTTCGCGGGCGAGGGCGGCGATGCCGCCCATGAAGGTGCCGCAGATGCCGAGGATGTGGAGATGCATCCGGGCATTCTAGGCAGCGGGTCCGACGGGGGACGGCGGTCCCGCGTCAGCCCATGAAAAACGGCCGCCCTGGGGCGGCCGTCGGGGCGTGGCGGCGGCACGCGGCCGCCGCGTCGGGCCTCAGCCCGCCTTCAGCGCTTCCAGTGCGGCCTGGGCGGTCGCCGCCAGGTCCTCGTCGGTGTGCGCGGCGCTGACGAAGCCGGCTTCGTACATCGCCGGGGCGAGGTAGACGCCGCGGTCGAGCATGCCGTGGAAGAAGCGGTTGAAGCGCTCCTTGTCGGTGGCCATCACCGCGGTGTAGTTCTGCGGCAGCGCATCGGCGAAGAAGAAGCCGAACATGCCGCCTTCGCTGTCGGTGACGATCGGCACGCCCGCCTCGCGGCCGGCGTCGGCGATGCCCTGCACCATCTTCTGCGTCTTGGCCGCCAGCGCCTCGTAGAAGCCGGGCTTGGTGATCTCGGCCAGCGTCGCCAGGCCGCAGGCCGTGGCCACCGGGTTGCCCGACAGCGTGCCGGCCTGGTAGACCGGGCCCAGCGGCGCGAGCTGCTTCATCACGTCCTTCTTGCCGCCGAAGGCCGCCAGCGGCATGCCGCCGCCGATGACCTTGCCGAAGACCGTCATGTCGGGCTCGAAGCCCGGGATCAGCTTGGCGTAGACGCTCTGCGCGCCGCCGAGCGCGACGCGGAAGCCGGTCATCACCTCGTCGAACACCAGCAGCGCGCCGTGCTTGGTGCACAGCTCGCGCAGCTTGGTCACGAACGGCACCGAGGCACGCACGAAGTTCATGTTGCCGGCGATCGCCTCCAGCATCACGCAGGCGATCTCGTCGCCCTGGGCGGCGAAGGTCTCCTCGAGCTGCTCGACGTTGTTGTATTCGAGGACCAGCGTGTGCTGCACGACCTCGGCCGGCACACCGGCGGAGGTCGGGTGGCCGAAGGTCGCCAAGCCCGAGCCGGCCTTGACCAGCAGCGCGTCGGCGTGGCCGTGGTAGCAGCCCTCGAACTTGATGATCTTGCTGCGGCCGGTGACACCGCGCGCCAGGCGCAGCGTGCTCATGCCGGCCTCGGTGCCGCTGGAGACCAGGCGCACCTGCTCGATGCTCGGCACCTGGGCGATGATGGCTTCGGCGAGTTCGATCTCGCGCTCGGTCGGCGCGCCGAAGCTGAAGCCCTCGCGCAGCGCCTTCTGCACCGCTTCGAGCACCGCCGGGTGGCCGTGGCCCAGGATCATCGGGCCCCAGGAGCCGATGTAGTCGATGTAGCGCTTGTCCTCGGCGTCCCAGATGTACTGGCCTTCGGCGCGGGCGATGAAACGCGGCGTGCCGCCGACGGCGCGGAAGGCGCGCACGGGCGAGTTGACGCCGCCGGGAATGACGGCCTGGGCGCGGGCGAAGAGCTGTTCGTTGGTGGTCATCGAGAGTGTTTTCAGTGCACGCGCCGCGGGGCGCCTTGGGTCTTGGGATCGTCGAAGCCGGGGTCCGGCTCGTCGGGGCCGGGCTCGGGCTCGCCGTCTTCGGCTGGCGGCAGAGCCCAGAAGAAGCGGTCGGGCACGACGTTGCCCATGCCGGGGCGGAAACCCGCGTCCAGGCTCTGGTCGAGGAAGGACAGGGCTTCGCCCACCGCCGCCTGCAGCTCGCTGCCGGCGGCCAGGAGTGCGGCCAGGGCCGCGGACAGCGTGTCGCCCGCGCCGACGAACGCGGTTTCGAAACGCTCGAACTTCTCGCCGGTCAGTGCGCCCTGCGGCGACGCCAGCACGTTGTCGATGTACTGCTCGTGGCCCTTGCTGGCGAGCATCACGCCGGTGACGAGCACGTAGCGCGTGCCGTGTTCGCCGGCGGCCACCGCCAGCTCGCGCGCCGACGGCGGGCGCTCGCTGTCCCAGTCGGGCAGCAGGAAGTCCTGCAGCGTCTTGTGGCTGCCCACCAGCACCTCGGTGGCCGGCAGGATCAGCTCGCGGAAGGCGTCGAGGTAGGGCTGCAGCTGCTCCTCGTCGAGCCAGGACAGGCCGGGCAGATAGGCCACCAGCGGCACGTCGGCGTAGTCGGACAGCACCTCGGCGACGGCGCTCACGGTCTCGGCGTTGCCCAGGAAGCCGACCTTCCAGCCGGAGATCGTGACGTCCTCGAGGATGGTGCGCGCCTGCTCGACGACGGCGTCGTCGTCGATTTCGTGCTGATCGAAGACCTCGGCCGTGTCGCGCATCACGATCGACGTGACCACCGGCAGCGCATGGGCGCCCATCGCGGCTATCGTCGCCACGTCGCCGGCCAGCCCGCCGGCACCGCTCGGGTCACTGGCGTTGAAGCTGATCACGCACGCCGGCGGCGGGGGCTCCTGCGCAGGATCCTGCAGCTCCGTGGCGGGGTGGGGGTCGGGGGTCATCGCGATGCCTTTGCGCGTTCCGCCCGGGGCCTGTCGGAGACCTCGAGCGAAACCTGAAGAATGGTGCGTATGTCCTCACAAATCCTTGATTTTTTCGCGGATATGCGTGACTACAATCGTTGCCCATTGTAGTGAGGGACCGCCCCGAAGTGAGCCATAGCCGAACCTGGATGTGTCTGATCTGCGGCTGGATCTACGACGAAGCCGCCGGGGATCCCGAGCACGGGATCGCCGCCGGCACCGCGTGGGCCGACGTTCCGATGAATTGGACCTGTCCGGAATGCGGAGCCCGTAAAGAAGATTTCGAAATGGTCGAAATCTGAACGCCGTCGGCGGCCTTCCGTGCCGCCGGGCACTCCAACAGGTGGACAGTGACGTGAACGAAGCCGTGTCCTCCGGCGCCAAGGTCCTGGTGATCGACGACAGCAACACGATCCGGCGCAGTGCCGAGATCTTCCTGCGCCAGGGCGGCCACGAGGTCGTGCTGGCGGAGGACGGCTTCGACGCTCTCGCCAAGGTCAGCGACCACGATCCCGAACTGATCTTCTGCGACATCCTGATGCCGCGGCTGGACGGTTACCAGACCTGCGCCATCATCAAGCGCAACCCGCGCTTCGCGAAGGTGCCGGTGATCATGCTGTCGTCCAAGGACGGCCTGTTCGACAAGGCCCGTGGCCGCATGGTCGGCTCGGAGGACTACCTCACCAAGCCGTTCACCAAGGAACAACTGCTGCGTGCGGTGGAGTCCTTCCGCCGCACCGCCGCCTGAACCCGCGGCGCTGCCGCCCGTCAGAACCCGAGACCCGCTTCCGATGGCCATCCGCAAGATCCTCGTCGTCGACGACTCGAAGACCGAGTTGCACCACCTGTCGGACATCCTCGGCAAGCGCGGCTACGCCGTGCGCACCGCCGAGAACGGCGAGGAGGCCATGCGCCGCCTCGACGAGGACCTGCCCGACCTCATCCTGATGGACGTCGTGATGCCGGGCCAGAACGGCTTCCAGCTCACGCGCCAGATCACGCGCGACCCGCGCTACGCCGCGGTGCCGGTGATCATGTGCACCAGCAAGGGCCAGGAGACCGACAAGGTCTGGGGCCTGCGCCAGGGCGCACGCGACTACATCGTCAAGCCGGTCCAGGCCGACGAGCTGCTGTCCAAGATCCGCGCCTTCGACTGAGGCGATGGCCAAGCGCGAAGCCCTGCGGGACCTGCAGAGCCGCCTGGCCCAGCGGCTGAGCGCCGTCCGCAGCGAAGCCCCCGCCGCCTCCTGGCTGGCCATCGAGTGCGCCGGCGTCGGCCTGCTCGTGCCGCTGGCCGGCGCCGGCGAGATCTTCCCGGTCGGCACGCTGGCGCCGGTGCCGCACACGCGGCCCTGGTTCGTCGGCGTCGCCAACCTGCGCGGCGGCCTGCACGGCGTCGTCGACCTGGCGGCCTTCCTGGGCCTGCGGCCGACGCAGTCGGCGGCCGAGGGCGTGCGCGAGCAGGCCCGGCTGCTGGCGCTGAACCCGGCCGTCGGCAGCCACGTCGCGCTGATGTTCGAGCGTCTGGCCGGCCTGCGCACCGCGGGCCAGCTGCAGCGTGAACCCGAGGACGACGTGTCGCGCCCGTCGTTCGCCGGTGCCCGGTGGCGCGACGACCGTCAGCGCGTGTGGCAGGAGATCGACCCGGCCGCGCTCGTCCAGCACGAACAGTTTCTCGGCATCGCCCGATGACGAACGCCGCGAGGATCGAATGAGCTTTCTCGACAAGTTGAAGGGCCCCGCGCGGGGCCGCCCGTCGGTGCCTGACGCGCCGTCCCAGGAAACCGTCGCCGGCGACGCCATGGACGCGACGATCCGCCTCGGCCCCGGCACGCTGGCCCCCGAGAGCCGGCCGCGCGCCGAGGACTCCTCGATCATCTCTGAAGCCGCCCCGTCGGAGCTGGCCGGCGAGTACGCCAACACCCGCGTGCCCGAGGACAGCGCTCCCGAGATCGCCACCGGCCTGCCGATCGTCGGCGGCATGCCGCTGGCGCGCCAGCAGCAGCTGATGGCCTTCGCCTTCGGCATCGGCCTGACCGGGCTGGTGCTCAGCGGCGGTGCCGGCATCGTCTCGGCCAGCCGCAGCGCGCAGCAGGTCTCGGCCGCCGGCCAGGCGCAGACGCAGTCGCAGCGGCTCGCCAAGTCGGTGTCGCAGGCGCTGCTGGGCAACCCGCAGGCCTTCCCCGAACTGCGCGAGAGCGCCGAGATCCTGTCGCGCAACGTGCGCGGCCTGGCCGAGGGCGGCGACGTGCCGGCGGTCTCCGGCAGCCTGGGCGACCGGGTGCAGGCGCTGCTGCCGATGGTCGAGCGCGCCGACAAGAGCGCGCGCTCGGTGCTTGCCCAGCAGAAGACGCTGACCCAGGTCGGCGCCGCGCTGCGCACCATCAACCGCCAGTCGGCCGATCTGCTGGAGATCGCCGAGACGGTGTCCTCGCTGAAGCTGCAGGGTGGCGCCTCGGCCGGCGAGCTGTCGGCCGTCGGCCAGCTGGTCATGCTGACGCAGCGCATCGGCAAGAGCGCCAACGAGTTCCAGACCACCGAGGGCGTCAGCGCCGAGGCCGTGTTCCTGCTCGGCAAGGACCTGAACTCCTTCCGCGAGATCGCCCAGGGCCTGCTCGACGGCAGCGCCGAGCTGCGCCTGCCCGGCACGCGCGAGCCCCAGGTGCGCGAGCAGCTGCAGGAGCTGCTCGCCCAGTACGACAAGACGCGCACCGAGGCCGGCGCCATCCTGGGCAACCTGCAGGGCCTGGTCGGTGCGCGCGAGGCCCAGGCGGCGATCATCCGCGACAGCGAACCGCTGCGCCGCGGCCTCGACGAGCTGCAGGGTGAACTGGCCGACGCCGGCGGCCTGCGCACCATCGTGCTCGTGCCGGCGCTGCTGTCGGCGCTGCTGCTGGCCGCCGGTGCCTTCGGCCTGCTGCGCCTGTTCGTCGCCGACCAGACCAACCGCGCCCGCCTCGCCGAGGCCCAGCGCCAGGAAGCCGAGCGCCAGGAGCTGGAGGCCAAGCGTGTCAACGACGCCAACCAGGCCGCCATTCTTCGCCTGATGAACGAGCTGCAGAGCGTCGCCGAGGGCGACCTGACGCAGCAGGCCACCGTCACCGAGGACATCACCGGCGCGATCGCCGACTCGGTCAACTACACCGTCGAGGAACTGCGTTCGCTGGTCACCTCGGTGCAGGGCACCGTCACGCGCGTGGCCGACACGACGCAGCAGGTCGAGCAGACCTCCTCCGAGCTGCTGGCGGCGTCGACCGAGCAGCTGCGCGTCATCCGCGAGACCGGCGAGTCGGTGCTGCAGATGGCCGACCGCATCACCGAGGTGTCGGCCGAGGCGCAGCGCAGCGCCGAGGTCGCGCGCCAGTCGCTGGAGGTGGCGGCCACCGGCCAGCAGGCGGTGCAGAACTCGATCGGCGGCATGAACGCCATCCGCGACCAGATCCAGGAGACCTCCAAGCGCATCAAGCGTCTGGGCGAGAGCTCGCAGGAGATCGGCGAGATCACCGAGCTGATCTCGGACATCACCGAGCAGACCAACGTGCTGGCGCTGAACGCCGCGATCCAGGCCGCCAGCGCCGGCGAAGCCGGCCGCGGCTTCAGCGTCGTCGCCGAGGAAGTGCAGCGTCTGGCCGAACGTTCGGCCGAGGCGACGCGCCAGATCGCGGCCATCGTGCGCGCCATCCAGACCGACACCCAGGACGCGGTGGCCGCCATGGAGCGCTCGACGCAGGGCGTGATCGAGGGCGCGCGGCTGTCCGACGCGGCCGGCAGCGCGCTGGCCGACATCGACCGCGTGACACGCGAGCTCGCCGAGCTGATCGGGCGCATCTCCGAGCAGGCCTCCAGCGAAGCCGAGTCGGCCGGCGGCGTGGCCACCAACATCCAGCACATCCTGGCCGTGACCGAGCAGACCGGCGAGGGCACACGCTCGACCGCCCAGGTGGTGCACGAGCTCTCGCGCGCCGCCGAGCAGCTGCGCGCGTCGATCTCCCGCTTCAAGATCAGCTGACGCCACGCGGATGAACGCCGTCACCGACAGCCTCGGCGGCAGCGCCGACGACCTCAGCCCGCTGGCCTGGGTGCACGGCGAGCTGCGCCGTTCGCTCGAGCTGGCGCACAAGGCGCTGCACCGGCACCTCAAGGAGTCGGAGGCGGCGGCCGCGTCCGACGTCGACGCCGTCGAGCCGGCCGTGCTGCGCACCGCGCGTGTGCACCTGCACCAGGGTGTCGGCGCGCTCGAGCTCGTCGGCCTGCCGGCGGCGGCGCAGATGCTGCGCGCCAGCGAGACGCTGGTGCAGCGCTGGGTGGCCAAGCCGGCGCTGGTCGACGCCAAGGCGGTGCAGACGCTGGAGAAGGCTTCGTTCGCGCTGCTGGACTACCTGTCGCGGCTGCTCGCGCGCCGGCCGGTGTCGCCGGTGGCGATGTTCCCGCAGTACCTGGCGGTGCAGGGCCTGGCCGGTGCCGAGCGTGCGCATCCGGCGGACCTCTGGCCGCAGGACTGGCGCTGGATCGAGCTGCCGCCCGAGCCCGGTGTGCGTCCGCATGCGCCCGACGCCGCGGCGCGCACGGCGATGGAGTCGCTGTCGCTGGCGCTGATGCGCCAGCCCGAGCCGGCGCGGCTGGACGCGATGGGCGAGGTCTGCGCCTCGCTGGCCGCCGGCACGCAGGGCCGGCTGTCGACGCTGTGGCGTCTGGCGGCGGCCTTCTTCGAGGCCCAGGCCCGCGGCCTGCTGTCCAGCGACGTCTACACCAAGCGCATCGCGTCGCGCCTGCTGTCGCAGCTGCGCACGACAATGCGCGACGCCGACGAGGTCTCCGACCGTCTGGCGCAGGACCTGCTGTTCTTCTGCGCCCATGCCCGTGCACCGGCCGGCGGCGAGGCGCCGCGGCTGGCCGCGGTGCGCGAGGCCTGGCGCCTGGACGACAGTGCCGCCGCGGACTACGACGTCGCGCGCCTGGGCCGCTTCGACCCGGCCTGGGTCGCGCAGGCGCGCAAGCGAGTGGGCGGCGCCAAGGACGCCTGGTCGGCGGTCGCGGCCGGCGAGCTGCACCGCCTGACCGGCCTGGCCGAGCAGTTCACGCTGGTTGGCGACTCGGTGCAGCGGCTGTTCCCGTCCGGCGAGGTGCTGGCCAACGTGCTGCAGGACGCCGCGACGCAGACCGTTGCGGCGCAGGAGGCGCCGCCGGCCGCGCTGGCGATGGAAGTCGCCACCGCGCTGCTGTCGCTGGACGCGTCGCTGGAAGACGGCGAGTTCGACCATCCGGCGCTGCCCGAGCGCGTGCAGCGCCTGGCGCGCCGCGTCGACGACGTGCGCCGCGGCCAGCCGCAGCTGCCGCTGGAGCCGTGGATGGAGGAGCTGTACCGCCGCGTCAGCGACCGCCAGACCATGGGCAGCGTCGTGCAGGAGCTGCGCAGCAGCCTGTCCGAGATCGAGAAGCAGATCGACACCTATTTCCGGGCCCCGGCGCAGCGCGAGACGCTGATCCCGGTGCCGGGCCAGCTGTCGGCGATGCGCGGCGTGCTGTCGGTGCTCGGCCTGGACCAGGCCTCGCAGGCCGTGCTGCGCATGCGCGACGAGGTCGACACGCTGGCCCAGACCGAGGTCGACCCGACGCACGAGCCGGCACGGCTGAGCTTCGAGCGCCTGGCCGAGAACCTGGGCGCGCTGAGCTTCCTGATCGACATGCTGGGCGTGCAGCCGACGCTCGCCAAGTCGCTGTTCCGCTACGACGCCGAGAGCGGGCGCCTGTCCACCGTGATGGGCCAGGCGTCGCGCCGACGGTGCCGCCGCCGTCGCCGCCGGCCCGCCCGGCCGAGCTGCCGCCGCCTCCGGCGCC
>NZ_AEWG01000103.1 GCF_000190375.1 Rubrivivax benzoatilyticus JA2 = ATCC BAA-35 | reverse complement strand
CGGCGAGTGCGGCGGCCAGCGCTGCGGCAGCCAGGGCGCAGCAGCGCCGCAGCGAAGTCGTCGGAGGCGTCATCGGTATCGGTTCTTCCAGTTTCGCAGTGCGGCGAACACGTCGACTTCCTGCCCGGAGGCGGCGCCCTGTTCCCGGGCCGCGGCCACGACGGCGGCCTCGCGACAGCGCAGGAACGGATTGACGTCGCGCTCGTGACCGAGCACCGCCGGGAGTGTGAGCCGGCCGGCGGCGCGCCGGTCCTGACACAGCGCAGTGTAGGCCGCGATCTTCTCGTTGCCGGGCTCCACCGCGGCGGCGAAGGCCAGGTTGGAGAGCGTGTACTCGTGGGCGCAGCAGATGCGCGTGTCGTCGGGCAGCGCGGCCAGGCGGGCCAGCGAGGCCGCCATCTGCGCCGCCGTGCCTTCGAACAGCCGGCCGCAGCCGGCCGAGAACAGCGTGTCGCCGCAGAACAGCAGCGGCTCGCGTGCAGCGCCGTGCTCGAAGAAGGCGACGTGGCCGGCGGTGTGGCCGGGCACGTCGATCACCTCGAACGCCCGGCCCAGCAGCTCGATGCGGTCACCGCCGTGCACGGGCACGAAGGGGGTGGGAATGTCTTCGCGCGCCGGGCCCCAGACCGGGCCCTGCAGCCGGGGGCGCAGCGCGGCGATGCCGCCGACGTGATCCCCGTGGTGGTGCGTCACTAGAATCGCCGCCAGGCGCAAGCCCCGGGCGTCGAGTTCGGCCGCCACCGGCGCCGCGTCCCCCGGATCGACCACCGCGGCGTCGTGGCCGTCGTGCAGCATCCAGATGACGTTGTCGGCAAAGGCGGGGAGGGCGACCAGATTCATATGACGCGCGACCAGTCGATTATAGAGTTGGGGGTCTGGCTCCAATCCCCGGCCGGCCGCTACCTGCTGGAGTGGGAGCAGGACCGCCTGGACCGCGCGGTGACCGATGCTTTCGGGTTTCACGCGCTGCAACTGGGCCTGCCCGAGATCCAGGGCCTGCGCGCCAACCGCATGCCGCACCGCTGGGTGGCCTGCGGCTCGCTGGTGACGCCGGAGCCGATCGAGCTGCCGCCGCCGCGCGACGCGCTGATCACGACGCAGCCGGCGCCGGTGGCGCTGTACTGCGAGTTCGACGCGCTGCCCTTCCCGCAGCACAGCGTCGACCTGGTCGTGCTGCCGCACGCGCTGGAGCTGGCCGCCGACCCGCACCAGCTGCTGCGCGAGGTCGAACGCATCCTCGTGCCCGAGGGCCGGCTCGTCATCTCGGGGCTCAACCCGGCGAGCCTGTGGGCGCTGCGGCAGCGTTCCGGCCACGCCTGGCGCGGCATCGGCCTGGGCCGCGGCCAGCCCACCTACCTGCCGCGCGCCGGCGAGTTCATCGGCTACTGGCGGCTGCGCGACTGGCTGCGGCTGCTGGGCTTTCACATCGAGAGCGGGCGCTTCGGCTGCTACCGGCCGCCGCTGAGCTCCGAGCGCTGGCTGCAGCGTTTCGAGTGGATGGACCCGGTGGGCGACCGCTGGTGGCCGGTGCTGGGCGCGGCGTATTTCCTGGTGGCCGTCAAGCGCGTGCGCGGCATGCGCCTGGTCGGCCTGTTGAAGAACGAACGCCGCCGGGTCAAGGCGGCGACGGCCGCGGTCGCGAACCGCGAGCCGGTGGAAGCGGACATCTGAATGAACGAAGTGGTGATCTACACCGACGGCGCCTGCAAGGGCAATCCGGGCCCCGGCGGCTGGGGCGCCTGGCTGCGCAGCGGCGAGCACGAGAAGGAACTCTGGGGCGGCGAGCCGCTGACGACCAACAACCGCATGGAGCTGATGGCGGTGATCCAGGCGCTCACCAGCCTGAAGCGGCGCTGCAAGGTCGCGATCTACACCGACAGCGAGTACGTGCGCAACGGCATCACGAGCTGGATCCACGGCTGGAAGCAGCGTGGCTGGCGCACCGCCGACAAGAAGCCGGTGAAGAACGCCGAGCTCTGGCAGCAACTGGACGCGCTGGCGTCCTCGCACGACACGTCCTGGCACTGGGTCAAGGGCCACGCCGGCGATCCCGGCAACGAGCGCGCCGACGCGCTGGCCAACCGAGGCTGCGAGTCCGTGCGGCGTTGATGTCCCCGGCTTCGGCGGGCGTGAGGGCCGGCCTGCACGGGCGGTCGCAACGAAACGCTACATTCGGCGGTTTGCCTTTCGACGGAGTGCAGCGGTCTTGAAGCGGGTTCATACGTTCGTGGCGGTGATCGGCATTGCGCTGGCCGGCACGATGGCTTGGTGGTGGCAGCAGCGCGGCCCGGCTCCGGCGTCTGCCGCGGTGCCGGCCGGTGCCGCCACGTCGACGGATGCCACGGCCGTCGAGATCGGCCGCGTGCGCCGCATGCGCCTGGCCGACGAGGCCCAGGCCGTGGGTTCGCTGCGCGCCGCGCAGACCGTCGTGCTGCGGCCCGAGGTCGCCGGCCGCATCGCCGGTTTCGGTTTCCGCAACGGCGAGCGCGTGCGCCGCGGCCAGCTGCTGGTGCAGCTCGACGACACGCTGCAGCAGGCCCAGCTGCGTCAGGCCCAGGCCCAGGCGCAGATCGCGCGCACCAACCTCGCGCGCAGCCGCGAGCTGCTCGCGCAGGGTTTCGTCAGCCAGAGTGCGGTGGACCAGAACGCCGCGACGCTGGACGTCGCCGAGGCCCAGGTCGCGCTGGCGCGCGCCGAGGTGCAGCGCATGCGCCTGGTCGCGCCATTCGACGGCACGGCCGGCATCCGCCGCGTCGACCTCGGCGGCTTCGTGCAGGCCGGTGCCGACATCGTCACGCTGGACGACCTGTCCTCGCTGTCGGTCGACTTCACGCTGCCCGAGCGCTACCTGCCTCGCCTGGCCGCCGGCCAGGCGGTGACACTGGACCTGGACGCCTTGCCCGGCCAGTCCTTCGTCGGCCGCATCGAGGCGCTGGACACCCAGGTCGACGCCGAAGGGCGCGCGGTGCTGGTGCGCGCGCGGGTCGCCGACGCCACCGCGCGGCTGAAGCCCGGCATGTTCGCGCGGCCGCGCGTCGTCTTCGCGGTGCGCGAGGACGCGCTGGTCGTGCCCGAGGAGGCGCTGGTGCCCGAAGGGGGCCGCCAGTACGTCTGGAAGGTGGTCCAGGCCGACGGCCCGGCGCGCGCCGAGCGTGTCGAGGCGCGCATCGGGCTGCGCCGGCCCGGCGTCGTCGAGCTGCTCGGCGGTGTCGCCGAGGGTGACGCGGTCGTGACCGCCGGGCACGCCCGGCTGCGCGGCGACAAGCCGGCGGTGCGCGCCGTCGAGCTGCGCCCGGGGGCTGCGGCGCCGGCGTCCGCCGCGGCCTCGGCCGCGGCCTGACGGAGGGCCGCGCCGTGCGCCTGTCCGAAATCTCGATCCGCCGCCCGGTGCTGGCGACGGTGATGTCGCTGCTGCTGGTGCTGATCGGCCTGGTCTCGTTCCGCGAGCTGACGGTGCGCGAGTACCCGAAGATCGACGAGCCGGTGGTCACGGTGTCGACGACGCTGGTCGGCGCCGCCTCCGAGGTCATCGAGAGCCAGGTGACGAAGCCGCTCGAGGACTCGATCGCCGGCATCGACGGCGTCGACATCATGACCTCGATCTCGCGCACCGAGCGCAGCCAGATCACGGTGCGCTTCAAGCTCGAGAAGGACCCGGACACCGCCGCCGCCGAGGTGCGCGACCGCGTCTCGCGCGTGCGCGGGCGGCTGCCCGACGCGGTCGACGAGCCGGTCATCGCCAAGGTCGAGGCCGACGCCACGCCCACCGTCTGGATCGCCTACACCGGCGAGGGCATCGACCCGCTGAAGCTCACCGAGGTCATCACCCGCGTCATCAAGCCGCGGCTGCAGACCGTGCCCGGTGTCGCCGACGTGCAGATCGGCGGCGACCGCGCCTACTCGATGCGCGTCTGGCTCGACCCCGACCGTCTGGCCGCCCACCGCCTGACGGTGCAGGACGTCGAGGACGCGCTGCGGGCGCAGAACCTGGAGGTGCCGGCCGGCCGCATCGAGAGCCGCCAGCGCGAGTTCAACGTCACCGCGCGCACCGACCTCAACACCGTCGAGCAGTTCGAGCAGGTGGCGCTGAAGACCGTCGGCGGCTACACGGTGCGGCTGCGCGACGTCGCGCGGGTCGAGGAAGGCGCGGCCAGCGAACGCTCGCGCGTGCGCCTGAACGGCGTGCCGTCGGTCAGCACCGGCGTGATCCGCAACGCCACCGCCAACCCGCTGGACGTCGCTGCCGGCGTGCGCGCGCTGCTGCCCGAGCTGCAGCGCGAGCTGCCGCCGGGTGTCACCGCGACGCTGGCCAACGACAACTCGGTCTTCATCGACCGGTCGATCAAGGCCGTCTATCACACCATCGCCGAGGCGGTGGTGCTGGTCGCGCTGGTGGTCTTCGTCTTCCTGCGCACGCTGCGCGCGTCGTTCATCCCGCTGGTAACGATTCCCGTCAGCCTGATCGGCAGCTTCGCGCTGATCGCCGCGGCCGGCTTCTCGATCAACACGCTGACGCTGCTGGCGCTGGTGCTGGCGATCGGCCTCGTCGTCGACGACGCGATCGTCGTGCTCGAGAACATCTTCCGCCACATCGAGGAAGGGCTGAGCCCGTTCCAGGCGGCGCTGAAAGGCGTGCGCGAGATCAGCTTCGCGGTCGTCGCAATGACGCTGACGCTGGCCGCGGTGTTCGCGCCGCTGGCCTTCACGCCGGGGCGCACCGGGCGGCTGTTCGGCGAATTCGCGCTGACGCTGGCCGGCGCGGTGCTGGTCTCGGGTTTCGTCGCGCTGACGCTGACGCCGATGCTGTGCAGCAAGCTGCTGCGCCACGAGACGAAGCCGACACGCTTCGACCGCTGGATGGAGCGCGGCCTGGACCGCCTGTCGGCGGCCTACAGCCGTGCGCTGGTGGCCTCGCTGAACCTGCGCTGGGCCGTCGTCTTGGTGATGCTGGCCTGCGGCGGCGCCAGCGCCTGGCTGTTCATGACCGCCAAGAGCGAACTGGCGCCGATCGAGGACCGCGGCGTCATCATCATGCCGGTGCGCGCGCCCGACGGCTCGACGCTGGAGTACACCGCGCGCTACCTCGACGCGCTCGACGGCATCGCCGCGACCTTCCCCGAGTTCGACCGGCGTTTCATGTTCGTCGGCGGCGGCCAGGTCTCCAGCGCCTCGGCGGTGATGCGCACCGTCGACTGGGCGGAACGCGAACGCACGACGCAGGAGCTGGCGCAGGCCCTGCTGCCCCAGGTGCGCCAGCTGCCCGGCGTCAACGTCTTCCCGATCACGCCGCCCAGCCTGGGCCAGGGCTTCCGCGAGCGGCCGCTGAACTTCGTCGTCGTCAGCAGCGACTCCTACACCAACATGGCGCAGGCCACGCGCGCGCTGATGGCCGAGATGGCGAAGAACCCCGGGCTGGTGCAGGTCGACAGCGACCTGGAGCTGAACAAGCCCGAGATCTACCTCGACGTCGACCGCCAGCGCGCCGCCGACATGGGGGTCTCGGTGGGCACCGTCGCGCGCACCGTCGAGACGATGCTCGGCAGCCGCAACGTCACGCGCTACAAGCGCGACGCCGAGCAGTACGACGTCATCCTGCAGACCGGCACCAGCGGCCGGGCGTCGCCGCAGGACATCGAGAAGCTCTTCGTGCGCAGCGACAGCGGCGCGATGGTGCCGCTGTCCTCGCTGGTGAGCTTGCGCGAGTCGGTCAGCCCGCGCGAGCTGAACCACTTCAACCAGCGGCGCTCGGTCAGCATCACCGCGTCGCTGGCGCCGGGTTATTCGCTCGGCGAGGCGCTGGCCTTCATGGACGAGGCCGCGGCGCGCACGCTGCCGGCCGGCTACGCGACCGAGCTCAACGGCGTCAGCCGCGAGTTCCGCGCGTCCTCGGGCGCGCTGGGGCTGGTGTTCGTGCTCGCGCTGCTGTTCATCTTCCTCGTGCTGTCGGCGCAGTTCGAGAGCTTCATCGACCCGTTCGTGATCCTGCTGTCGGTGCCGTTGTCGATGGTCGGCGCGCTGCTGGCGTTGAAGCTCTCCGGCGGCACGCTGAACGTCTATTCGCAGATCGGGCTGGTGACGCTGGTCGGGCTGATCACCAAGCACGGCATCCTGATCGTCGAGTTCTCCAACCAGCTGCGCCGCCAGGGCAAGGCGCTGCGCGAGGCGGTCGTCGAGGCGGCCAGCCTGCGCCTGCGGCCGATCCTGATGACCACCGGCGCGATGGTGCTGGGTGCGCTGCCGCTGGCGCTGGCCAGCGGTGCCGGCGCCGAGAGCCGGCACCAGATCGGCTGGGTCATCGTCGGCGGCATGTCGCTGGGCACGCTGCTGACGATCTTCGTCGTGCCGACGGTCTACACGCTGCTGGCGCGCGAACGCGTGCCGGGCGAGATCACCGAGGCCGAGGCGGCCCCGGCCGCCTGAGCGCCGCCGTCAGCCGAGCGAGTCGAAGGGCAGCACCTCGACACGCTCGCCGGCGGCCACCGGGCCGCGATCGTGCGCGAGCACGATCAGGCCGTCGGCGCGGCTCATGCTGCTGAGCAGGCCCGAGCCCTGGTCGCCTGTCGGCGCGACTTCCCAGTCGCCATCGGCGCCACGCGAGAGCACGCCGCGCTGGAACTCGCTGCGGCCCGGGCGCTTCTTCAGCGCCACCGCGGCGCGGGCGACGACGGTCGGCAGCGGCCGCGGCGTCGCGCCGCCCAGGCGCAGCAGCGCGTCGCGCACCAGCACCTGGAAACACACCATCGCCGCCACCGGGTTGCCCGGCAGGCCGAAGTACAGCGTGCCGCCATGCAGCCGGCCGACGGCCATCGGCCGGCCCGGGCGCAGCGCCATGCGCCAGAACAGCACCTCGCCGGCGCCGGCCAGCACGGCGCGCGTGTGGTCGGCGTCGCCGACGCTGACGCCGCCGGAGCTGACGATCGCGTCGCAGTCGGCGCCGGCGCGCAGCGCGTTGGCGAGGGCCTGCGGGTCGTCGCGCACGCGGCCCAGGTCGACGGCGTCGACGCCCAGCCCGGCGAGCAGCGCGCCCAGCGTCGTGCGGTTGCTGTCGTAGATGGCGCCGGGCGCCAGCGGCTCGCCCGGTGCGGTCAGCTCGTCGCCGGTGCTGAAGAAGGCGATGCGCGGCCGGCGTCGCACGACGAGCGTCGGCTGGCCCAGCGACGCGGCCAGACCCAGGTCGGACGCGCGCAGCCGGCGGCCGGCGGGCACGGCGACACCGCCCTGGCGCAGGTCCTCGCCGCGGCGGCGGCAGTGCTGGCCGGCACGCACCGCGCCGGCGGGGATCGTCACGCGGCCGTCGGCCACGGTCACCTGTTCCTGCGGCACGACGCTGTCGTGGCCGGCCGGCAGCGGTGCGCCGGTCATGATGCGGATGCAGGCCCCGGCCGGCGCCGGGCCGTCGAAACCGTGGCCGGCGAGTGCGCGCCCGGCGACCGGCAGCACCGTCGGGCCGTCGGCGGCCAGCGCGGCGCCGGCGAACGAGTAGCCGTCCATCGCCGAGTTGTCCTGCGCCGGCACGTCCAGCGGCGACACCAGGTCGGCGGCGAGCACGCGGCCCAGCGCGTCTTTCAGCGCCACGGTCTCCAGGCCGGCGACCGGCTGCGCCAGGCGGGCGAGCGCGGCCTGCACCGCGGCCAGCGGCAGGTCGGTCTCGCCGTGGCAGGCCAGGTCGTCGGCGATCGCCGCGATCGGCGTCGTGGCCTCAGCCATCGTTCAGCGTCTCCGGGGTGTTGAAGTTGGCGAACGCGGCCTCGTCGTCGAAATCGACGGCGACGCCGCCCGACGCGCGCAGCCAGTGCTCGACGCGGCGTTCGCCGCCGGCGAGTGCCGCGTCCAGCGTATCGGCCAGCGCCGTGTCGACGAGGCAGAACACCGGATGCGTGCGCGCGGCGCGAGCGTAGCCGATCGGCGCGCCGCCGAGGCCGGCCGCCAGGCGCGCGACGAGGTCGACGGGGAAATACGGCGCGTCGCAGGGCACCACGGCCAGCCAGCGTGTGCGGGCGTGGCGCAGGCCGGCCAGCAGCCCGGCCAGCGGCCCCAGCGAACCCGGCAGCGTGTCGGTCAGCACCGGCACGCCGAAGCCGGCATAGGTGTCGAGATGGCGGTTGGCGCTGACGGCCAGCGCGCCGACCTGCGGCGCCAGCCGTTGCAGCGCGTGCTGCGCCAGCGGCCGGCCCTGCCAGGCGAGCAGGCCCTTGTCGACGCCGCCCATGCGCCGTCCCAGCCCGCCGGCCAGCACGAGGCCCGTGACCTCGTCGCCCGAGATCGCCGTGGCCGCCATCAGCCGCCGATGTAGTGCATCTCGATGCGGCGCTCGCCCGGCGCGGCGGTGTGCTCGCCGCGCTGCTCGGAATAGCGGTCGGCGCGCGCCGACCACACGCCGCCGACCGCGGCGGCGATCTGCGCGTCGCTGGCGCCGCCGCGCAGCAGCGAGCGCAGATCGTGGCCACGGGTGGCGAACAGGCAGGTGAAGAGCTTGCCTTCGGTCGACAGCCGGGCGCGGCTGCAGTCGCCGCAGAAGGCCTTGGTGACGCTGGAGATCAGGCCGATCTCGCCGCGCCCGTCGCGCCAGCGCCAGCGCTCGGCGGTCTCGTCGGGCGAGGCCGGCAGCAGCGGCTCCAGGCCGAAGGCGGCGTCCAGGCGCTCGCGCAGCTGTTCCGACGGCAGCACCTCGTCCAGGCGCCAGCCGTTGCTCGTGCCGACGTCCATGTACTCGATGAAACGCAGCCGCACCGCCGGGCCCCAGGTGTCGCGCACGTGGCGCGCCAGCGGCAGGATTTCGTGGTCGTTCATGCCGCGGCGCACGACCATGTTCAGCTTGACCGGCACGAGGCCCGCGGCCAGCGCCGCGTCGACACCACGCAGCACGTCGGCGACGGGGAAGTCGACGTCGTTCATGCGCCGGAACACCGTGTCGTCGAGTGCATCCAGGCTCACCGTCACGCGCGTCAGCCCGGCCTCGCGCAGCGGGCGGGCCAGCCGCGCGAGCAGGCTGCCGTTGGTCGTCAGCGTCAGCTCGGGCGGCGTGCCGTCGACGGTGCGCAGCGCAGCCAGCTGTTCGACCAGCGAGGGCAACTGCTTGCGCAGCAGCGGCTCGCCGCCGGTGAGGCGGAGCTTGCGCACGCCGTGGGCCAGGAACACCGACGCCACGCGCGTGATCTCCTCGAAGCTCAGCAGCGCGTCGTGCGGCAGGAAGCGGTAGCGCCGGTCGAAGACCTCGCTGGGCATGCAGTAGCCGCAGCGGAAGTTGCAGCGGTCGGTGACCGAGATGCGCAGGTCACGCAGCGGCCGCCCGAGGCGGTCGGCCAGGTGGCCGGTGGGCGCTGTCGCGTCGAGGGGCACCACGGGCGATGTGGCGCGGGCTCGCAGGTCGGCCAAAGGGATGAAGCTCTCGCCCATCCTGCGATTCTGCCGGTTCGGGCCCCCGACGTCGGGTCAGGGGTCTCCCGCTCAGGGGCGGGAGGGGGTGGCCTCGGCCTGCGGGAGTTCCTCGAGGTCGGCGCGGCGTGCGCCGTTGAAGCGCTTCATCCAGTAAGACTGGCGCATGTCCTCGATGCGGACTTCGCTGCCGGTGCGCGGCGCGTGGATGAACTTGCCGTCGCCGATGTAGATGCCGACGTGCGAGAAGGCGCGCCGCATCGTGTTGAAGAAGACGAGGTCGCCGGGCTTGAGTTCGTCGCGCGAGACCTTGGTCAGCGCGCCGTCCTTGGCCTGCTGGTCGGCGCGTCGCGGCAGCACCAGGCCCAGGCTGCGCTCGAAGACGTGGCGCGTGAAGCCGCTGCAGTCGAAGCCCTCTTCGGCGTTGTTGCCGCCGCGGCGGTAGGGCACGCCGAGGAAGTTCATCGCCGACATCACCAGGTCCGATGCGGTGTCGCGCACCTGCTGGACGATGCCCTGCGTGGTGTCGGACACGGCCGCTGCCGACGGCACCAGGCCCTTCTGCTGCAGCAGCTGCATCACGGCGTCGCCGTTCTGCGCGGGGGTGGCCGGCGAGTCCGGGGCCGCCGAGGCGCCGAAGACCGCGGCGGCGGCAAGGCCGGCGACGCAGTGACGGAGGAGGCGGAGACGGACGGGCATCGGCCGGCGAGCATAGGGGCCAGCCCCAGCAGTGTCAACGTCGCCGGCAGGGGCACTATGCTCGGCCGTGCCGGATGCACGCTTCGCAGGGGCGGCCGCGTGGCCTGGCGCACTCTTCTGGAGGGAACGCATGTTCCGTGGATGGCTGTTGGAGAAGGGCGAGGGCGGCTTCGGCGCGCGCCTCGCGGAGATCGACGAATCGCGCCTGCCGGGCGCCGACTGCGCCGACGTGCTGGTGCAGCCCGAGTACTCGACGCTGAACTACAAGGATGCGCTGGCGATCACGAACCGCGCGCCGGTCGTGCGCGCCTGGCCGATGGTGCCGGGCATCGACGGCGCCGGCACCGTGCTGGAGAGCACGCACCCGGACTGGAAGCCCGGCGACCGCTTCGTGCACAACGGCTGGGGCGTCGGCGAGACGCACTGGGGCTGTCTGGCCGAACGTGCGCGGCTCAAGGGCGACTGGCTGGTCAAGCTGCCGGCGGCCTTCACGCCGCGCCAGTCGATGGCCATCGGCACCGCCGGCTACACGGCGATGCTGTGCGTGCTGGCGCTCGAATCGCACGGCGTCGTCGCCGGTGACGGCGAGGTGCTGGTCACCGGCGCCAGCGGCGGCGTCGGCAGCGTCGCGATCGCGCTGCTGGCCCGGCTGGGCCACCGTGTCGTCGCTGTCAGCGGCAAGGCCGACGCCGCCGACTACCTGCGGTCTCTCGGCGCCGCCGAGGTGCTCGACCGCGCCGCGTTCAGCGCGCCCGGCAAGCCGCTGCAGAAGGAACGCTGGGCGGCCGTCGTCGACGCCGTCGGCAGCCACACGCTGGCCAACGCACTGGCGCAGACACGTTACGGCGGCGTCGTCGCGGCCTGCGGCCTGGCGCAGGGCCTGGACCTGCCGGCCAGCGTCGCGCCGTTCATCCTGCGCGGTGTCACGCTGGCCGGCATCGACAGCGTGATGGCGCCGAAGGCCCGCCGAGAAGCCGCCTGGCAGCGCCTGGCGCGTGACCTCGATCCGCGGCTGCTGGAGCGCATCGCGAGCGAGGTTTCACTGGATTACGTGGCCGCCAAGGCCGTCGAATTGATGGAGGGCAAGCTCACCGGGCGTGTCGTGGTGCGCATCGCCCACTGAGTCAGCCGCTCGTCAGCGCCCGGTCTCTTAATCCGCGCCGATAACAAGGAGACAACGATGACCGATTACACCGAGTTTCATCGTCGATCGCTGCAGAATCGCGACGCGTTCTGGGCCGAACAGGCCAGGCTGATCGACTGGCACAAGCCCTTCGAGCAGGTCTGCGACTACAGCCGGCCGCCGTTCGCGAAGTGGTTCGTCGGTGGCGAGACCAACCTCTGCCACAACGCCGTCGACCGCCATCTGGCGACGCGCGCCGACCAGAACGCGCTGATCTACGTCTCCACCGAGACCAACCAGGAGCGCATCTACAGCTACCGCGAGCTGCACGCCGAAGTGCAGCGCATGGCGGCGACGCTGCGGAGCCTGGGCGTCAAGAAGGGCGACCGGGTGCTGGTCTACATGCCGATGATCCCGGAGGCGGCGTTCGCGATGCTGGCCTGCACGCGCATCGGCGCGCTGCACTCGGTGGTCTTCGGCGGCTTCGCCAGCGTCAGCCTGGCCACCCGCATCGACGACGCCGAGCCGACGGTCATCGTCAGCGCCGACGCCGGCAGCCGCGGCGGCAAGGTCGTGCCCTACAAGCCGCTGCTCGACGAGGCGATCCGCCTGGCCAGCCACAAGCCGCAGAAGGTGCTGATGGTCGACCGCGGCCTCGTCGCCTTCGACCGCGTCGAAGGCCGCGACGAGGACTACGCCAGCTGGCGCGAGTGCCACTTCAAGACCGAGGTGCCCTGCGAGTGGGTGGAGGCCACGCACCCGAGCTACACGCTCTACACCAGCGGCACCACCGGCAAGCCCAAGGGCGTGCAGCGCGACACCGGCGGCTACGCCGTCGCGCTGGCCGCCAGCATGGAGAAGATCTACCTCTGCAAGCCGGGCGAGACCTTCTTCTCGACCAGCGACATCGGCTGGGTCGTCGGCCACAGCTACATCATCTACGGCCCGCTGCTCGGCGGCTGCGCGACGATCATGTACGAAGGCCTGCCGATCCGCCCCGACGCCGCCATCTGGTGGAGCCTGGTCGAGAAGTACAAGGTCACCTCGATGTTCAGCGCACCGACCGCGGTGCGCGTGCTGAAGAAGCAGGACCCGGCGGCGCTGAAGAAGCACGACCTGTCCTCGCTGCGCGCGCTGTTCCTCGCCGGCGAGCCGCTGGACGAGCCGACGGCGACCTGGATCGCCGAGGCGCTGGGCAAGCCGATCATCGACAACTACTGGCAGACCGAGACCGGCTGGCCCATCCTCAGCCTGTGCAACGGCGTCGAGGCCGCGAAGAGCAAGTTCGGCTCGCCGGGCAAGGCGGTCTACGGCTACGACGTCAAGCTGCTCGACGAGCACACCGGCGAGGAGCTGAAGGGTGCCGGCCAGAAGGGTGTCGTCGCGATCGAAGGCCCGCTGCCGCCGGGCTGCATGCAGACCGTCTGGCGTGACGACAAGCGTTTCGTCAACACCTACTGGAGCAGCGTGCCCAGCAAGCTGGTCTACAGCACCTTCGACTGGGGCATCCGCGACGAGGACGGCTACTTCTTCATCCTCGGCCGCACCGACGACGTCATCAACGTCGCCGGCCACCGTCTGGGCACGCGCGAGATCGAGGAGAGCATCTCCAGCCACCCGAAGGTCGCCGAGGTCGCCGTCGTCGGTGTCGCCGACCACCTGAAGGGCCAGGTCGCGATGGCGTTCGCGGTGCTGAAGGACCCGTCGGTGATCGCCACCGAGGCCGACGCGCTGAAGCTCGAAGGCGAGGTCATGAAACTCGTCGACGAGCAGCTCGGCGCCGTCGCGCGGCCGGCGCGTGTGCGTTTCGTCTCCACGCTGCCGAAGACGCGCTCCGGCAAGCTGCTGCGCCGGGCGATCCAGGCCGTCTGCGAAGCCCGCGACCCGGGCGACCTGACGACCATCGAGGACCCGACCGCGCTGCAGCAGATCCGCGACCTCGTCACGCCCGCCGCCTGATCCGCCGCGCCCTCCGCCGAGGGCGCTCCGCGGAGCGATGGAACGGCGCCGCGTGCGCCGCCAGACTCGGCCCCCGACGCTGATGCGAAGGGGGCCGAATGCCGTTCAGTCGACGTGATTTCCTCGCGGCCGCGCTGGCCTGCGTCGGCCTGTCGGCCCGGGTGGCCGCGGCCGTGTCACCGCCGGCCGTGATGCTGGCGCGCGAAGCCCGGCAGGGCCTGGATCCGGCCGGGTTCCTGGTGAGCGAGAAGCTCGACGGCGTGCGCGCCGTCTGGGACGGCCGCCGGCTGCGCTTTCGCAGCGGCCGCGAGGTCGTCGCACCGCCGGGTTTCGTCGCCCGTCTGCCACCGGTGCCGCTGGACGGCGAGCTGTGGCTGGGCCGCGGCGCCTTCGACGCCGTCTCGGGCCTGGTGCGGCGCGAGTCGCCCGACGACGCCGGCTGGCGCGCGCTGCGTTACGGCGTCTTCGACCTGCCTGGCGTGCCGGGGCCGTTCGCCGAGCGTGCGCGCCGCTTGGCCGAGTTGGCGCGCGGCACGAACGCGTTCTTCGCGGTCGAGCAGCGCAGCGTCGCCTCGGCCTCGGCGCTCAACGTCTGGCTCGACGAGGTCGTGACCGGCGGCGGCGAAGGCCTGGTGCTGCACCGTGCCGACGCGCTCTGGTTGCCCGGCCGCAGCGACGCGCTGCTCAAGCTCAAGCCGCAGCAGGACGCCGAAGCGGTGGTCGTCGGCCACGTCGGCGGCCAGGGGCGGCTCGAAGGCCGGATGGGCGCCTTGCGCGTGCGCGCCGACGACGGCACCGAGTTCCTGCTCGGCACCGGCTTCAGCGACGCCGAACGCGCGGCGCCACCGCCGGTCGGCACGGTCGTCAGCTACCGCTACCGCGGGCGCACGGCCGGCGGGCTGCCGCGTTTCGCCAGCTTCCTGCGCGTGCGCGAGTTCTGAACGTGGCCGCTCAGAGCACCTCGCTGGCGAAGTCGGCCAGGCGCGACCGTTCGCCGCGCGCCAGCGTCAGGTGGCCGCCGTGCGGCCAGCCCTTGAAGCGGTCGACGGCGTAGGTCAGGCCGCTGGAGCCTTCGGTCAGGTAGGGCGTGTCGATCTGCGCCAGGTTGCCCAGGCAGACGATCTTGGTGCCCGGGCCGGCGCGCGTGATCAGCGTCTTCATCTGCTTGGGCGTCAGGTTCTGCGCCTCGTCGATGATCACGTACTTGTTCAGGAAGGTGCGCCCGCGCATGAAGTTCAGGCTCTTGATCTTGATCTTCGCGCGCACCAGGTCGTTGGTCGCCGCCCGGCCCCATTCGCCGGCGCTGGCGTCGCTGCGCGCCAGCACCTCGAGGTTGTCGTCGAGCGCGCCCATCCACGGGCCCATCTTCTCCTCCTCGTTGCCGGGCAGGAAACCGATGTCGTCGCCCACCGGCACCGTCACGCGGGTGACGATGATCTCGCTGTAGCGGCGCTCGTCGAGCACCTGGGCCAGGCCCGCGGCCAGCGTCATCAGCGTCTTGCCGGTGCCGGCGGTGCCGGTCAGCGTGACGAAGTCGCACTCCGGGTCCATCAGCAGGTTCAGCGCGAAGTTCTGCTCGCGGTTGCGTGCGGTGACGCCCCAGACGGCGTTCTTGCCGTGCGTGTAGTCGCGCAGCGTGCGCAGCACCGCGGTCTTGCCGGTGATCTCGGCCACGCGTGCGTACAGCGGCGCCGCCCCGGGCGTCTCGAGGTAGACGAACTGGTTGATCAGCAGCGCCGGCACCAGCGGGCCGCTGATGCGGTAGAAGGTGTTGCCCCCCTGCTGCCAGCTCTCCATCGTCTTGCCGTGGCGCTCCCAGAAGTCGGCCGGCAGCGGCAGCACGCCGGTGTAGAGCAGGTCGCCGTCGTCCAGCGTCTTGTCGTTGAAGTAGTCCTCCGCCGGCAGGCCCAATGCGCGCGCCTTGACGCGCATGTTGATGTCCTTGGACACCAGCACGACCTCGCGGTCCTTGCGCTGCTCGCGCAGCGCCTGCACGACGCCCAGGATCTGGTTGTCGGCCTTGCCCTGCGGCAGCCCGGCCGGCAGCTTGACGTCCAGCAGCATGGTCTGGAAGAACAGCTTGCCGCCGGCTTCGCGGTGGCCGGTCTTGGCCAGCGGGATGCCGGCGGTCGAGTCGACGGCGCCGTTCTCGCCGGTGAAGGTGGCCAGCGCGTCGAGCTCGCGGCTGACCTGGCGGGCGTTGCGCGCGACCTCGCTCATGCCCTTCTTGTGGCCGTCGAGCTCCTCCAGCGTGATCATCGGCAGGAAGACGTCGT
>NZ_AEWG01000104.1 GCF_000190375.1 Rubrivivax benzoatilyticus JA2 = ATCC BAA-35 | reverse complement strand
GGCAGGCCCAGCCAGTCGGCCAGCTGCGGCACCGCGCTGCGCGGGCCGTGGCGGTGGGCCGGCCAGGCCGCGGCGCTGAAACGCACGCGGTCGGTCAGCGGGCGGTCGAGCTGCCACTGCAGGTCGGCGCGCAGCCGCGGGCTCCAGCCTTCCAGCCGCGGCGCGGCCCCGTCGCGCGCCGGCGTGATCTCCAGCAGCGGCAGCATCGCCAGCCGGCTGGGCTCGAGCGTCATCTCGTAGCGCAGCGGGGCGCCGAGCAGCTGCGGCTCGCCGGCGGCGCCGAAGCGCTCGGGCACGCGGTTCCAGTCCAGGCCGTCGAAGCGGCCGAGCACCGGGCCGCGGAAGTACATCGCGTCCGGCGGCGGCACCGCGCCGTCGAAGCGCACGCGCAGCGCGATCGAGTCGTCGTTGGCCACCTCGGCGACGCCGCCCAGGCGCATCGTGCCCGACAGCCCGGTGCGCCCGGCGGCGTCGTTGGGCACGCCCCACAGCGGGCCGATGCGCGGGAACAGCAGGAACAGCGCCACCATCACCGGCGCGCCGAGCAGCGCCGCGCGCGCCGCCAGCGCCCCGGCGCGCGCCAGCGGCGGCCGGCCCACCGGCATGTGCGCCAGCACCAGCGCCGCCAGCAGCCCCCACACCGACAGCAGCATCGACGCCGCCACCAGCAGGCTCTGCGAGTACAGGAAGTTCGTCAGCACGACGAAGAAGCCGAGGAAGAAGACGACCAGCGCGTCGCGCCGCGCACGCAGCTCCAGCGTCTTCAGCGTCATCAGCACGACGAGCAGCGTGACGCCGGCCTCCTTGCCCAGCAGCGTGCGCTCGCTCCAGAAGGTCAGCGCGCCGGCCAGCAGCAGCAGGCCGACCCGCACCCAGTGCCCCGGCAGCGGCCGGTTGCCCACCGCCAGCCAGGCCCGCCAGACGAGGATCACGCCGGCCAGCACGCTGCACCACACGGCCACGTGGGCGGCGTGCGGCAGCAGCGTCCAGCCGATGACGGCCAGCAGGAACAGCGTGTCGCGCGCTTCGCGCGTCGTGCGCGGCGGCGGGCTCATCCGGGCCAGCCCGCCAGCAGGTCGAGCGCGGCGCGGCGCTGCGTGTCGCCGCCGCCGGGCGCGAGTTCGCGGCCGGGCAGGCGCAGCCCCCAGGGCCGGCCGGCCTGTTCGCAGGCCTGCACCCAGGCCGCCAGCCGCGACAGCCGGCGTTCGGTGTCGCCGCCCGTGTCGGCCCAGTCCAGCCAGACCTCGCGCCGGCCTTCGCCGCGGCCGTCGCGGCTGACCAGCTCGCCGGTCTGCGCGACCTTCTTCCAGACGATCTGGCGCAGGCCGTCGCCGCGGCGGTAGTGGCGCACGCCGTCGAACTCCTGCCCGGCGGGCTGGGC